>JAOTTZ010000103.1 GCA_029864165.1 Burkholderiaceae bacterium | reverse complement strand
TATCAGCCATGTAAAGCGTACTGCGGAGCAGTTGCCAAAGCTCGACCGCTGGGCCACGTTGCTGGCCTACATCTGCCACAAAATCGTCGGCCAATTCAACCTGCCAACACCACCTCCGGCGCTCGCCGCGTCCGGGTAGCTGCTGTTTTTAGGATAACTCATTATGCATAGCGGAAAGGGGTTGGATGGAGCGCAAAGTGGGGCCAATGTCGGATTGTTAACGCGACCCTGCGACCCACAAAGACAACCGATCCACAAGATACTGGCGCGTCTGTTCAATCACCAAACGCATCATGGCGGCCAAGCTCACGCCATCCTCACAATTGGTGGCGTCGTTGAGCCTGAACCGCTGGATCTCTTTATCATGCAACGTCTTGCGAGGTAAGTCTTTGACAGATAGCCCGTGACGTCATCAGTCGTCTTACCTCGGCAGGGGGGCAATTGCACTATCCTCAATCAGATTCGCCCCCCACTCGCCGCAGGCTTTCCATCACCCAGTGAAAGCCAACACGCTCTTGTTCCAACCGCAGACTCTTGCGAATGCGGTTGTCGCGGAGATCATCAAAAAGCTGCCGTTCGTCCATCGTGAGACGGGGCAGATCGTGGCGGACCTGGTCGCGTTCTTCGCCCCAGCACGCCTCGTGCGCCATAAGTGTCCCACGGTCCATCAGGAACGACGACACTCGCTCGAAGCGATTGCGAAGCTGATCGAGGATGGCGAAACCATGCGTGTCGATGTCGCCCCAGTAGTGGATCGCACAGCGGCTCAACCAATCAGCTCTTCCCAGCGACTCCCAGCCGTAGCCGGCACCGAAGATCACGATGGCCTCACTCGAAGGCGGAAAGGCCAGGAAGTTGGTCTCGTTTTCGGTGATAAAGACCCACCGTAACGGGATTTCCAGACTGGCAAAACTGTCTGCATCCAGCGTGATGTCGAGCCTCGACGAGCCAGGTAGCAGCCGGATTTGCTCGTCAAGCACGCGCAAGCGGATACGAGCCGGCTTATCAAGGAAGCCATAGCGGGCGGCGAACTGGTTGATGCCAACCTGTTCGGCGGCTATTGCCGCTGGCGGAAGCGCCAAATCGAGCAGCTCGGACAGCACCGCCCGATGTGCTTCGATGAACTTGCTGTGCACGCCGGGGACGTCCACTTGGCGCAGAAAGACCCCAGGCCTTGGGTTGTCGATAAGCCAACGCACCACCGCCAGAAGGCGCACCCACTGATCGGCTAGATCGATGGCCTGCAACGGTCGCTTGGCAAGCCATGGCATCACCGCAGGTAGCGTGGCGCGCGTGAGCTCTACCACCTGGGCTAAGCGCTCGGCGTCGCGTCGTTTCGCCAAGAGTGTCAAAGCGCCATCGAGCGTATCGACCCATACTGACTGTGGCAGACGCTGCAAGCCCTGCACACGGTGCTGAACCTCGCGCCACTCGATGCGAATTTGCGGCACGGCCACCAGCTTGGTCATCCACGCACGAACCATCTCGAAACGCTCTGTCAAGTCAGCGGAGGTGGGGCCCTTTAGCGTAAGACGTAACGGGAACACCGCTTTGGCCGTCATCAGTGGTCGCAGCAGATCTCCACGGTTCCACAGGCGCGAAAGCTGCGCTTTCAGGTCGCGTGGCGTCGTCCAGTTCACTCCGCCACACCGGCATTCGCCACGCCGGCATTCATCAGTGCCTTGCGCGCTCGGTACTCTTCGATGGACAGGTTCCGCAGCTTCGATGCGCGGCCGCCCTCGTTGTGAACAAAACCCACGCTGAACACGAAGGGCTCGATGACGTGGATCTTCTGCAGCGGCGTGACGATAAGCAATTGCAGGTTGAGCTGCTGGAAGAGCCTCAGTCCATACTGTGCGGATTCGTCGGACCCGCGTCCGAAGGCCTCGTCGATCACGACGAAACGGAAAGATCGAGAGCGCACCGCGCCCCACTCCAGGCCGAATTGATAGGCCAGGCTGGCTGCCAAGATCGTGTAGGCCAGCTTTTCCTTCTGGCCGCCCGACTTGCCACCGGAGTCAGAGTAGTGCTCGTGTTCGGAGCCGTCTTCGCGCCAACGTTCGCTGGCGGCAAACAAGAACCAGTTGCGCACGTCGGTGACCTTGGTGGTCCACCGTCGGTCCTGTTCCGACAACCCTTCGCGACCACGAAAACGGTCAATGATGGCCTTGACTTGCAGGAACTTGGCCTCGGAATATTGGACATCGTCCGAGCTTGTCAGTGCGCCCTCGGTGCAGGCCCGGAGCTCAGACTGAAAGTCGCGAATTTCGGCGTCTGGGCTGATCTGCGATTCCAACACGATGTACCGCCCGGGGTTATAGTCGATCTGGGTGAGCGACTCGTTGATGCGCGTGATTCGTTCCTTGATGGTCTCGCGCTCACGTGCCAAGTGGGCATTGAAATTTGCAATCTCGTTGATCGTGTTGACGTTCAACAGCTCCTTGAAACGAGAGACGAACCGGGGCAGGTCGTCACGGTTCAGCTGGTCAAGCAGGTTCTGGTACTCGAATGCGGCCTCGATGCTGGCGTCGATCTCAGCGGTCTCCAGCCTGAACTGCTCCTTGAAGGCCATCATGGTCTGAATGATCTTGTCGCGCAGGCGCTTAAGCTTGTGGTCTTCTGCGTCGATACGCGTCTGCAGCCAGGCGCGAACGTCCTGCTCACGGTTGTCGCAGGATTCCACGGTCAACTGATGTTCGCCCAGCGCATCGACGCGCATCGCCTCCAGCCGTTGCGCCAGAGCCTCGACCACAGATGTTTCATGCAAGAGAGCTTGCGTCTGCTGCTGCAAGGTCTGGGCATCGGTGCGCCGTTGCTCGATCTTTGAGCGTCGATCCTTGACGGTTTCGATCTCTCCTTCGATATCGCTCAGTGCCTGGGTGGCTTCGCATAGCCGTTCGCCCAGTTGCTTCAGGACGTTTGACGCAGACTCCAGCCTCTCCCGCTCGTCGATCAGCGCGGCGATCTCGGTAGCCATACTCGCCCAGTCCAACTCCTCGTAATCGGTGAACTCTTCCAGGCGCGCCAAGGCAGCGAGTCGGCTTTCCAGGCCCCTGCGCTCGGACTGAAGCTTACCAATCTGGCTGGCCACCTCGCCCAATCGCGTTTCGAGCTGACTCCGCTTCGCTTCGAGTGCGGCAATCTTGGCTGCGTTTGTCCAGCCCAAAACGTAGCGACTGCGGTCTTCGATGCGGTGACGGTCGTCCTTCTCGTGCCGCCCGGTTGGGTCCTTGATCTGGCCGGCACGGGTGATTGCCCGCGTCTCGCGCCGAAACTGCTCTGGCGTGATGCAGCAAGCGACGTCGAACCGGTGCGCCAACTCGCGTTCCAGCCAGTCGTAGAACGGCGAGTCGGGCTTGACCGCCAGCTTCCTGATCATCGAATCACGATGTAGATCTGGCACATCGGTCTGCCGACGTGGGCGGACACGGAAGTAGACCAGCCGGCCGCGCAAGTGGCTTTGGTCCACCCAGTCGGCCACGTCCTTGTAGTGCGCGTCCGGCACCAGCAAAGACAAGCCAAAACCACGCAATAAACGCTCGGCAGCCCCTTCCCAATCGCGCTCTGGGTCGCGCACTTGTATCAGCTCGCCCGCGAACGGCATTTCCTCATCGGCCACGCCGAGCGCAGCGCACAAGGCCGCTCGAATCTGGACCTGATGGTCGTCGATGTTGCTGCGTCGGCGCTTCAGGCTGTCGATTTCGGCTTGCAAGCTGTCGTGCTCCAACTTGCCCTGCCGCAAGGTCACACCGTGCTCGGTCAACGCGTTCTGCAAGTCGGCATCACGCCCACGCAAGTCGTCGCGCAGCAACTTGAAATGGCTACGCTGCGCCATAAAGGCTGCTTCGTCAGCAGCAGCCGGTTCACCCAATGCCGAGGTCAATTCGCCGTAGCGTTGTCCCTTGGCTTGCCGGGCATCCCGCAGGGCTTCTTTCTTCTTTATATCAGCCGCGAGCCTCTCCAGCCTGTCACCGCCGTTGTCGCTAATTGCACGCTTGAGATCATCGACTTGAAGACGTTGTTCCTGCCTGCGCCCGTCCAGGCGCTTGACCTGTCCTTCGAGTCGATCCCACTCGTCCGCCAGACTGGCAAGCCGCTTTTCAAGCAACCCGAGCTTCAAGGAGGCGAAACACCCACGCAGTGCTTCACGGCAGCGGCGCAGGTCGTCTACCTCGGCGACCAGGCCAGCGTGTCGTTGGCAAGCGGCAACCAGAGGCGTCAGCATGTCGACCTGTGACTGTGCTTTCAGGACGGCCTGATGCGCTCGGTTCAGATCGTCGAAGTGCGTGATGAGCGCTTGGATACGCGGCGCCACATCGAACGGCTCCAGCATGTGGCTGCGCACGAAATCGGTGAGGTTGCCCACCGATTTCATCGATACGGTTTGAAGGAACAGTTCCAGCGCCTGATCGTTGTCGATGCCAAAGCGGCGGCGAAACCACGCGCCGTACTTGGGGAAACTATCCTCGATATCCGCCCCCAGACCTCGCAGCTTCTTGCGCAGCTGTGCAATGTCGGAACCGAAGTGCGCGAAGTCCACTGCAATCGACAGGTCTCGCTCGGCACCCACAAAGAATCGGGCTGGCTGGCCTTGCGCCTCCTTCATCCAGAAAACCTGCGCCAGAGTGACAGTCTGGTCGTATCCGGCGTTGTGGAATACACCCAGGATGACGGAATAGCTGTTGTGGTTGCGCAAGCTGACAGGCTTGGCCGTGCCGGTAACCTCGTTGCGTTCGGACTTGTAGTGCCCGAGGACATAGGAGCGTAGTGTGCGTTCTTTGCTGTCAGCACCGGCAGCCTTGTTGTAGGCGATGCGCTGAGAGGGCATAAGCAAGGTTGTGATCGCATCCACCAGCGTCGACTTGCCGGAACCGATATCGCCGGTGAGCAGGCTGTTCTTGCCGTCGAGTTGCAGCGTCCAGACCCGGCTGTCAAAGGTACCCCAGTTGAATACCTCCAATCTCTTCAGCCGAAAACCTGACAGCGTGTCGTCGGCCGCGAAGTCGAGGCCCAAAGAGTGCGGCTCATTCATCGTCTGCACTCCCAGCGTCTGACGCGACACCGGCCAGATGAGCCTGGTAAGCCGCCAACCGGGCATCGAAATCCGCCAACCATTGAGCATCGACAAACGCCTTGAGGGTGCGCCGCACTTCAAAGCTCGCAGGGCTGCTCTTCGATCCGCTACTGGCCTTCAGGCGTCGCAGGAAACCCAGATCGACGACTTTGTTGATGTGCGCCTCGATTTGGTCTATCAGCTTCGCCTCGTTGCTGCTGTCGGGCAGAAACACCCGTACCCGCTCCACGATGTCGTCTCGCGTGAGCACCATTCGCGTGTCGCCACCGCCCGCGTCGAACTCGGCCAGTTTCTTGCGCAGCAGCGCCAGCAGAAGGCTGACCGGGAACGACAGCGGCCGGCGTGCCACCAAGCGTGGAAGCCGGGGGGCCACGTCATCGTCAGCCTGTGCGGGCCGACTCTTGAGGAAGGCGTAGCCTTCGGCTTCGTCAAGCACCAGATCAAGCCCCAGAACCGAAACGTAGTCGCGCACTCGCTCCTGCAGGTTCAGAAGTGCTCCCCACAAGCGCTCATCGCCCTCGCGGTAGATCACCCCCTTGAGCAAGGTGATGGTCAGCGTTGAAAGATCCGCGTTGGTGGCGGGGCCTGCTACGCCAGGCTCTGGTTGGTGTTCGTCCATCCCATCCCTACCTCACGAAAATCACGCGCGGCAGTCGCGCTTGCTTGTGCACACCAGTGCCGTCGCTGGCCAAAGCCTCCCAAGTAATCAGCTCCGAGGTGTCCTCGTCCACGACGGCCTTGAACGACTCGCTCCCCAGTTGCAGATAGGCCACCAACTCTGCCAAGCCTTGCTGCATAGGTTGAACGTCGATCAACTCGCGTAGAGTGATTTGCGAGCGCGCCTGCAAGGCCTGGCGGATGTGCATAGCCAACCGCGCCCTGTCTACAAACACCTGTGCATAGAGCGCGGCCGGGTCCACGTCATCGTCCCCCTCCTGCAGTTCGAGGTCTGCGATCAGCGGATTGACCGCGGGTATGAACAACGGCCGTTCCATCGAAAGCTCAATGTCAGCGGCGGGCTCCGCGACGCTCGTCACATCGCCAGGCGGCGGCGATTGGCGCAAAGCCAGCGCCTTGGCCTCGATGCCGTGCAGAATGTCCATGATGCGGCGGTTCTCCAGCCAGGCCTGGTCGTCGAGGAAGCGCCGCAACTGCTGCGATAGCTGCGCCACCGTGCGCTGGGTGTGCTCGCCAGCTTCCAGCCAGTCGTAATGCACCCGTCGTGTACGGGCATCTGGCTTCAGATCGGACACCGGCGGCAGAGCTAGAACCCGATCCAGCAGCTCGGTGAGTTCGTCCTGTCTCCGGCTCGACATCAGGAAGTCCCAGAACGCGCGAAAGCTCTTCCCCTGGTCGGAGTCGCCGATTGCATCGCGTTCGCCCATGATTTCTTCCAACAGCGCACCTTTAGCACCTTCCCACAGTGCGATGCGTTCCCGAACGTTTCGGTCCAGTTTTCGGAAGTTATGCTCCACCTCGCGGAAGTCCGTGAGCAGGTCGCGCGCCAGTTGCATGAACTGCTGGAATCGGTCTTTCAGCGCGGTGTCGTCCAGCAGGGGAACATCACCTGCCAGCACCCTCGCGATCTCGGCGTCGATGTCATCGCGC
>JAOTTZ010000102.1 GCA_029864165.1 Burkholderiaceae bacterium | reverse complement strand
CGGCTGCCGAGCTTCGCCTTCGAGGGTAAGGCAGATGTCGAGCGAGGCCTCCTGCTCGGGGCTGCGCCCGCGCTGCAGATGTTGCGCGTCGCGCGCCGTGTGGCGCTCAATGCACGGCGCATTCTGCTCGGTGAAGACGCTGCCACCCTGCCGGTCGCGTTCGCGCGTTCGCAAGGTTTGGTGCTTAACATGCGTACCGCCCGTGCTATTCGTTTTTCCCCTAGTTGGCGCCTGCTGACAAGCGCCGAGGTGTTGCACGACGAACCCGAGCCCGCAGCGCCACCCCTCTCGCTGACAGGCGCCGTGCGCGAAGCGCTGGAACTGAACCTGAACCTTCGGATTGCGCAGGCGAACGTCACCGCCGGCCGGGAGGACATCAGCCAGGCTCGCTCCGCCCTGCTGCCGCAGATTGGCCTCGCTGGTCGGTACGCAACAATCGAGGCGGACGACGCGGCTGCAATTCCCGGCCGCGCTCAACGCACCACCACCGGCTCGGTGACGCTCGACATGCCGATTTACTCAGAGCCTGCCTGGGCGAATATTGAGGTGCAAGAGCACCTTCAAACGGCACGCGAGAGCGACCGCGAGCAAGTTCGCCTCGACATCGTGCTCGAAAGCGCCCACGCGTACCTCGGTGTATTGCGCGCCAAAACCAACGAGCGCATCCAGAAAAACAACCTGCGGCTGACGCGCTCCAATCTCGAACTGGCGAACGCGCGGCGGCGCATAGGCACTGCGGGGCCGAGCGAGGTATACCGTTGGGAGAGCGAGATTGCCAATGCCAAGCGCGCCGTGATCGAGGCGCAGGCGCAAACGCGCGTGGCGGAGATCGCACTCAACGTCGTGCTGCACCGGCCGCTTGAGGAGGCAGTCGCCACCGTCGAGATTGGGCTGGACGAACCGGTGCTGATCGCGAGCCACCAGCGTCTCTACGACCTGATCGACAACCCGGCAAGTTTTCGCGTGTTTCGGGATTTCGTGGTGCAAGAGGGGATGGGTGCCCCCGAGTTGGGCCAGCTCGATGCCCGCATCCGGGCTCAGGAGCGCACGCTCGAGTCGACGCGGCGCGCCGATTGGCAGCCAACACTCAGCCTGAAAGCAGACCGCAGCGAGACCTTCGCGCGCGGCGGGGCACACGGCCCGCCACTGTCTGGTGTCAATGACCGTGAGACTACGGTGGCGTTGCAATTGTCCTTTCCCTTGTACACCGGCGGTTCGAGTCGCGCGCAGCAGCAGAAGGCCTACGAGGAGTTGGCTGCGTTGCGCTTGCAGCGCCATGCCACGGCCGAGCGCGTCGAGCAGCGTATCCGCTCCGCCTTGCATGCCGCGCGCAGCGCGCTGACGGCAATCCGCCTATCGCGCGATGCGGCCGATGCCGCGCAAGCCAATCTCGACGTCGTTCGCGACGCCTATTCGCGCGGCACCGTGTCGATTCTCGACCTGCTGGATGCGCAAAACGCTGCCCTGGTGGCCGACTTACGCGCTGCCACCGGGGTGCACGAATTCCTACGCAGCCTGATGGAGGTAGAACGGGCCGCCGCGCGCTTTGATTTCTTTCTCAGCCCGCAGGATCAGGTGGACTGGCTCGCGCGCGTGGACCACTACTTCGCTGAGCGCGGTGTGTCGGTGCAGACACGTTGACAGGAAATCCGAACGATGATGGAGATCAATCGAGAAAAGTTATTGGTCGCGGGGCTGGCGGTGCTGGCTGCGGTGACTGGTGTGCTCGGCTGGCAATACCTGAAGCCCCCCGGCTTGCCGGAAGGCATCGCCACCGGCAACGGCCGCATGGAGGCGACCGACGTTGACATCACCACCAAGTTCGCCGGCCGGCTGGGCGAGGTGGGGGTCAGGGAGGGCGACAACGTCGTGGCCGGCCAGGTGCTGGCGCGCATGGATGTGCGCGAGCTCGAGGCTGAATTGCACCAGGCGCAGGCGTTCGTCAAGCAGGCGCAAAAGCAGCGCAGCGCCGCCGCGGCCGTGATAGCGCAGCGAAAGAGCGAGGTCGCGCTGGCCGAGAAGAACCTGGCGCGCTCGCGCGAGTTGTACGAAAACCAGAACATTCCAATTGAGCAGTTGCAGCGTAGTGAGACCACCGTGCAGACCGCGCGTGCGGTACTGGCCGCCGCCGAGGCGGAGTTGGCGCACGCTGACGCGGCGATCGAGGCCGCCAAAGCCCGGGTTGAGTCGGTGCGTACCCGCATCGACGACAGCGCGCTCCAGACCCCCATCGATGGGCGGGTGCTGTACCGGCTGGCCGAGCCGGGCGAGGTGCTGCCAGCCGGCGGAAAGGTGTTCACGGTTCTCAACCTGACCGACGCCTCCATGACCATTTATCTGCCGACCATGCAGGCTGGGCGGTTGCGCATCGGCGATGAGGCGCGCATCGTGCTCGACGCTATCTCCGAATACACCATCCCGGCCACGGTGACGTTCGTTTCGCCCGAGGCCCAGTTCACGCCCAAGGAAGTCGAGACCCGTACCGAGCGCGAGAAGCTTATGTTCCGCGTCAAGGTGCAGATCGACCCGCTGCTGCTCGCCAAGCATGGGGCCATCATGAAGACCGGCGTGCCGGGGGTTGCGTATGTGCGTCTCGGCGCCGACGTTGAATGGCCCACCTCTTTGCAGGTGCGGCTGCCACCATGAACCCACAACCCGCGCTTGTCGCGCGCGTCGCGGGTGTCAGCCACCACTACCGCAAGACCTGCGCGCTCGTAGATGTCACGCTCGACGTTCCCGCAGGCTGCAGTGTCGGGTTGATCGGTCCGGACAGCGTAGGCAAGTCGAGCCTGCTCGCGCTGGTCGCGGGCGCGCGCCGCATCCAGTCTGGCTCTGTCGAGGTGTTCGGCGGCGACATGCGCCACGGCCGCTACCGCAGCGAAATTGCACCGCGCATCGCCTACATGCCGCAGGGCCTAGGCCGCAACCTGTACGCAACGCTATCGGTGTTCGACAACGTCGATTATTTCGGCAGGCTGTTCGGGCAGGGACGCGCGGAGCGCACGCAGCGTATTGACGAGCTGCTGCGCAGTACCGGGCTCGCGCCATTTCGCAACCGCCCGGCGGCCAAATTGTCCGGCGGCATGAAGCAAAAGCTCGGCCTGTGCTGCGCGCTGATTCACGATCCCGACCTGCTGATCCTCGACGAGCCTACCACCGGTGTCGATCCGCTCTCGCGCCGCCAGTTCTGGGAGCTGATCGACCGGCTGCGTTCTCGCCAACCCGACATGAGCGTGATCGTCGCCACCGCCTACATGGAGGAGGCCGAGGGCTTCGACTGGCTCGTGGCGATGAACGCTGGGCGCGTGCTCGCCACTGGCAGTCCGCTCGAAATCAAGATGAGCACGGGAGCGACCAGCCTCGACGCCGCGTTCATTGCGCTGCTGCCCGAAGCCCAGCGCGCCGGTCACCGCGCACTCGTGGTGCCGGCACGCACTGTCTCCGAGCGCGGCGCGCCGGCTATCGAGGCCGAGGGCCTCACTATGCGCTTCGGCGATTTCACCGCCGTCGACGCTGTGAGCTTTCGCATCGAGCGCGGCGAAATCTTCGGTTTTCTCGGTTCCAACGGCTGCGGCAAGACCACCACCATGAAGATGCTGACCGGCCTACTGCCGCCGAGCGCCGGTGGCGCCAAGTTGTTTGGTCAGCAGGTCGATCCGCGCGACCTCGCCAGCCGCAAGCGGGTCGGTTACATGACGCAGGCGTTCTCGTTGTATTCGGAGCTGACGGTGCGTCAGAACCTGGTGCTGCACGGGCGCCTATTTCACCTGGCGGCCGCGGAAGTCCCGTCGCGCGTGCGCGAGCTGATCGAACAATTCGGCCTAACCGAGCACGCCGACGTTTTGGCCGCGGCACTGCCGCTCGGAATCCGCCAGCGTCTGTCGCTCGCAGTGGCGATAGTGCACCGGCCCGAGATGCTGATCCTCGACGAACCGACCTCGGGCGTCGACCCGGTGGCGCGCGACGGCTTCTGGGAGCTGCTGCTCGACATCGCGCACCGCCAGGGCGTGACGATCTTTATCTCCACGCACTTCATGAATGAGGCGGAGCGCTGTGACCGCATCTCGCTGATGCATGCCGGCAAGGTTCTGGCGAGCGGCACGCCAGCAGCGCTCAAGCAGTCGCGCGGCGCGGCGACGCTGGAGGAGACATTCATCGTCTATCTGGAGGAAGCCGCAGGTAAGGAGCCGGACGAAACACCAATCGCAATGGAACCGGTAGCATGGTCAAAGCCGCGTCCGCGCGGTGGATTCCGGCTATTGCGGTTGCTCGGCGTGGCGCGTCGCGAGACCATGGAGCTGTGGCGCGATCCGATCCGGCTCACCTTCGCGCTGATCGGCTCGGTGCTGCTGATGTTCATGCTCGGCTATGGCATGACCTTCGACGTCGACGAACTGCGGTTTGCCGTGCTCGACCGCGACCAGACGCCCCAGAGCCGCGACTACGTGCAGAACATCGCCGGCTCGCGCTACTTCATAGCGCGAGCGCCGCTGCGCGACCAGCGCGAGCTCGACCGGCGGATGCGCAATGCCGAACTGAGCCTGGCGATTGAAATTTCGTCGGGATTCGGTCGCGACCTTAAGCGCGGCCGCGCACCCGAGGTCGGCATGTGGATCGACGGCGCTATGCCGTTTCGCGGCGAGACAATCCGCGGCTATGTGCAGGGCCTGCACTACCAGTACCTCACCGATCTCGCGAAGCGCAGCGGCGTGACGTCGCCCACGGTGGCAGCCGAAATCGAGGCCCGCTACCGCTACAACCAAGACTTCGAGAGCTTCAACGCCATGGTTCCGGGCACCATCCCGATTCTGTTGGTGTTTATCCCGGCGATGTTGACGGCGCTCGGCGTAGTGCGCGAGAAGGAGCTTGGCTCCATTACCAACCTCTACGTCACGCCGATGACGCGACTCGAATTCCTGCTCGGCAAGCAGCTGCCTTACGTCGGCTTGAGCATGATCAGCTTCTTCGGACTCTTATCGCTGGCGGTGTTCGTATTCGGCGTGCAGCTCAAGGGCAGTTTCGCGGCGCTCACGCTCGGCGCGCTCCTATACGTGACCGCCACCAGCGGTCTCGGCTTGCTGATGTCGACTTTTACCCGCTCGCAGGTGGCGGCGATCTTCGGTACCGCCATCGCCACCCTTACGCCGGCCTTAGCGTTTTCCGGGCTGAACTCGTCAGTCTCGTCGCTGGAAGGCGGCGCCGCGCTGATCTCCAAGATTTACCCTACCACGCATTTCCTGGTTATCGCACGCGGTACGTTCAACAAGGCGTTGGGGTTTGGCGATCTCGCTGAGCCGTTCACGGCGCTGGTGTTGTTCGTGCCGGCGCTGACCGTGCTGTGCGTGCTGTTGCTGCGCAAACAGGAAAAGTAATCATGCGGCGCCTGGCGAACATTTTCCAGCTCGGTGTGAAGGAAATGCGCAGCCTGTGGTACGACAAGGTGCTGTTGATTTTTCTCATCTGGTCGTTTTCCTTCGGCATTTACGAGGCCGCCAACAGCCAGTCGACCGAGTTGCGCAATGCGCCGGTCGCGGTGGTCGACGAGGACCGCTCGCCGCTGTCACAGCGCCTGCTGGGCGCGTTGCGGCCGCCGCAGTTCCTGCCGCCGACGCTGATTGAGCTCAAGGACGTCGATCCCGCCCTCGACGTCGGACGCTATACCTTCACGCTGCACTTGCCAGCGGGTTTTCAACGCGATGTGCTAGCCGGGCGAAACCCTGCTATGCAACTCAACATTGACGCCACGCGCATGAACGAGGCCTTCATCGGTGCCAACTACATACAGAGCATTGTTACCGAAGAGATCACCCGCTACGTGCAGGGCTATCGCGGCGAGGTGGCGCTGCCGATCAAACTCGCGGTGCGTATGCAATTCAATCCCAACCTGAACGGCGTCTGGTTCTTCGGAGTGATGGAGATCATCAACAACATCACTATGCTGTCGGTGATCTTGGCCGGCGCAGCGCTGATCCGCGAGCGCGAGCATGGCACCATCGAGCACCTTTTGGTCATGCCGCTCACGCCGTTTCAGATCATGGCCGCAAAGGTCTGGGCCAACGGCTTGGTAGTGCTGGTGGCGGCGGCGCTGTCGCTGCACTTCGTCGTGCAGGGCGCGCTCGCGATGCCGATCGCCGGCTCGGTGTCGCTGTTCCTGCTCGCCGCGCTACTGCACCTGTTTTCGACCACCGCCATGGGCATTCTGCTCGCAACGGTGGCGCGCTCAATGCCACAATTCGCGCTGCTCATGATCTTGGTGGTCGTGCCGTTGAACATGCTGTCGGGTGGCACTTCACCGCGCGAGAGCATGCCGCTCGCGGTGCAGGCGATTATGCTGGCCGCGCCGACCACGCACTTTGTAAGCCTCGCGCAGGCGATCTTGTTTCGCGGCGCCGGCCTCACGGTGGTGTGGCCGCAACTTGTGGCCATCGTTGCCATCGGGGCGTCGTTCTTCGTCGTTTCGCTGAAACGGTTCCGACGCAGCGTCGCACTCAGTTGAGTGCGTGACCGGCGGATCAAGGTCAAATGACCGTCAACATGCCACCATGAACGAACTTCTGCTCTACCTGGCGTCTGCAGTCACCGCTCTTTGGGGCGTGGCGCACCTGTTTGCCACACGAGGCGTCGTCGTTGGCTTTGGTGATCTCTCAACCGACAACAGTCGAATCATCCTAGAAAGAGCAGTTGGACGCGCCC
>JAOTTZ010000101.1 GCA_029864165.1 Burkholderiaceae bacterium | reverse complement strand
CCAATACCCAGCCGGCGATGTTGGTGGCGGGCATTGCCTGCTGGCGGGTATGGCAGGCGCAAACGGGTGACACGCCGGCCGTCGTTGCCGGACACTCATTGGGTGAATACACGGCGCTGGTTGCCGCGGGTGCGCTGCAACTCGCCGACGCTTTGCCGCTGGTGCGGTTTCGCGCGCAGGCTATGCAAGAGGCGGTGCCTGTCGGCGCGGGTGCGATGGCTGCTATATTGGGGCTGGATCCTCAGTTGGTTCGCCAGGGCTGCAGCGAGGTGGCAGCGGCCACGGGTGAGACGGTTGAGGCTGCCAACTTCAACGACGCCACGCAAACGGTGATTGCCGGTACCAAGTCGGGGGTGGAAAAGGCGATCGAAGCCCTCAAAGGCATGGGTGCCAAGCGCGCGCTGGTGCTTGCTGTTTCAGCACCGTTTCACTCGACGCTGATGAAACCAGCCGCCGAGCGCTTGAAGGACCGGCTCGCCAAAGCCACATTCACAGTGCCAAAGATCCCAGTGGTCAACAACGTCGATGTGAAAGTAGAGACAGACCCCGAGCGTATCCGGGACGCGCTTTATCGCCAGGCATTTTCTCCGGTGCGCTGGGCCGAGGTCGTACAGGCCCTACGTGGGCGGGGCATCAAGCATGTCTTCGAATGCGGCCCGGGCAAGGTGCTTGCCGGGATGGTGCGGCGCATCGATGGCGATATTGTTTCTGCTACCGTGCTTGACATGACGACGCTTCTGGAAGCAAAGAGGCTACTGACATGACCGATACGCCCATTCCGCCCTCGTTTGCAGGCCAAGTGGCGCTGGTAACCGGCGCGACACGAGGCATCGGGCGGGCCGTTGCACTGGCGCTTGCCACGCGCGGGTTGAAGGTCTTCGGCACGGCGACCACGGACGCTGGCGTAGACGCCATCAATGAAGCGCTGTCGGAGTTCGACGTCTGTCGTGGGCTGCTGTTGAACGTCAACGATGGCACGGCAGTGGGGGCGGTGATCGACGCGATCGTCAAGGGCGAGGGCGGCCTGCATGTGTTGGTCAATAACGCCGGCATCGCGCGCGACAACCTGTCGGTGCGTATGAAGGACGACGACTGGGACGCCGTAGTCGAAACCAACCTGAAGGCGGTGTTTCGAGTCAGCCGTGCGGTTATTCGCCCGATGATGAAGCAGCGCTACGGACGTATCATCAACATCACCTCGGTGGTGGGCGCCAGCGGCAACGCGGGTCAGGTCAACTATGCAGCGGCCAAGGCGGGAGTGGCCGGGATGGCGCGTTCGTTGGCGCGCGAATTGGGCAGCCGGGGCATCACCGTCAATTGCGTCGCCCCGGGTTTTATTGCCACCGACATGACCGACGCTTTGCCCGAAGCACAAAAGGCCGCGCTGATGGCGCAGATTCCACTGGGCCGACTGGGCAGCGTTGGCGATATTGCCCACGCCGTCGAATTTCTTGCTTCGCCGCAGGCTGGTTACATCACTGGTGTCGAAATGCATGTCAACGGCGGTATGTACATGAACTGACAAGTCTTCGGGCACCCAGGTAGGCGCCAGTGGTGGGTTAGGGCCACCGGTTTGCTGGTGCCTCTGGCAGTGTGGCCCTTCTCAGCGTCACTGCTGAGCTAGCTTTAGAATCTCGGCCTGTTTGCAGCAACCTCCCGGAGGAGACATGAGCGATATCGAAGCACGCGTCAAGAAGATCATCGCCGAGCAACTCGGTGTACCCGAATCCGATGTATCCAGCGAAAAGGCTTTTGTAGCCGATCTGGGTGCCGACTCGCTTGACACCGTGGAATTGGTGATGGCCTTGGAGGACGAGTTTGGCATCGAGATCCCGGATGAAGAAGCTGAGAAGATCACAACCGTGCAACTCGCTGTCGAGTATGCGCTGAAGCACCACAAGGCATAGGGCCGTCAAGGGTTGCACATGACCCGACGCCGCGTTGTCGTCACAGGTCTTGGATTGATCAGCCCCGTGGGCAACACGGTGGCCGATGGCTGGGCCAATATCGTCGCCGGACGTTCCGGCATTTCCAATATCACCAAGTTCGACGCCTCGGCGTTTGCCTGCCGTTTTGCCGGCGAGGTAAAGGGCTTCCCGGTCGAGGACTATTTTCCGGCCAAGGACGCTCGGCATATGGATACCTTCATCCATTACGGGCTGGCGGCCTCGATACAGGCGGTCAAGGACGCTGGGCTGCCGACCGGCAGTGCGCTGAGCCAAGAGCAAGCCGAGCGTATCGGATGTATTGTTGGTTCGGGCATCGGCGGCTTGCCGTTGATCGAGGAAACCCATGCCGAGTTGACAGCCCGCGGCCCGCGGCGCATCACACCGTTTTTCGTTCCGGCCTCGATCATCAACATGATCTCAGGTCATGTCTCGATTACTTTTGGCTTCCAAGGCCCTAATCTAGCGATCGCTACCGCGTGCACCACTGGCTTGCATAGCATTGGCGAAGCTGGCCGGTTGATCGAGTATGGTGATGCCGATGTGATGATTGCAGGTGGCTCCGAAGCGTCGATATCGCCATTGGGCGTGGGCGGGTTCGCGTCAGCGCGGGCGCTGTCTACCCGCAACGACGATCCGCAGACAGCGTCTCGTCCTTGGGACCAGGACCGTGACGGATTTGTTCTCGGCGAGGGCGCTGGCGTGCTGGCGCTCGAAGCGTATGAACACGCCAAGCGCCGCGGCGCCAAGATTTACTGCGAACTGGTGGGATTCGGCATGGGGGCCGATGCGTTTCACATGACCGCCCCCAATGTCGATGGCCCCAAGCGCACGATGATGGCCGCGCTGCGCAACGCCGGTATCAACGCCGACGCGGTGCAATACCTCAATGCGCACGGCACCTCGACCCCGCTGGGAGATGTGAACGAGACCAACGCCATCAAACTAGCGTTCGGGAATCAAGCCAAAAAGTTAGTGATCACCTCCACCAAATCGATGACCGGGCACCTGCTCGGTGGCGCAGGGGGAATTGAGTCGGTTTTCACCGTACTGGCTTTGCACCATCAGGTCTCACCACCGACGATCAACATCTTCAACCAGGATCCGCAGTGCGACCTGGACTACTGCGCTAACGTGGCGCGCGAGTTGAAGATTGACGTGGCCGTAAAAAACAACTTTGGTTTTGGCGGTACCAATGGCACCTTGGTTTTCAAGCGCATCTGACGAGAGTGTGGTGTTTACATGCACGCCGCGCCACCGCTACAAGTCGAAGTGATCCGCCCCGTGGCGCTGCGTGCTGCCGTGTGGCTGCTGGTCGTGATGGTCTGCGTTGCGATGATGAGTTGGTCGCTGGCGCACTCTGCCCCGGTGCCAACCTGGGTGAGCGCAACCAGCGTTGGGGGAACCTTATTCGCGTTGCTCTTGGGTCGCCAACACCCCTGTCATGGCTCGCTGACGCTGCGCTGGGACGGCCAGTATTGGCACGTCGGCCAAGTCGAGGCGGTCGAGCCGGTATCCGGCGAAGTTGTCGTAGCGATCGATCTGGGCTCGTTGATACTGCTGCGTTTTACGCCCAACACGGTCTCGCGCTGGCGATATGCCACGTGGATTGCGGTGACGCGTCGGGGCCTGGAAACGCATTGGCACGCGTTGCGCTGCGCGCTGTATTCACCGCGGCCGTCGCAAGCTGTGCCGTTTTCAGCTTGAAAAGGTTTTGGCCAGCGGGCAAATTCCCTTGCAGTGAATCCGGCTGGTATGAGCCTCATCAGAAGATGACTCTTATCTTGCGTGAGATCGATGGCATGAGCCAGCTCTCTACGACGAGATTGCGGCGGTCATTGACGAGGTACCAGTTTGGTACAGCTCGTTGCCGAAACATTCTTCTCGACGGTTTCAAAAACCAACCGCGTCCTGATGTGTGCGGTCACTAACATCTATCCTTGTCCGGCGGATAAAAGTGGCGCACAGGAGACAGCCTAGCTTCAAGTCGATCAAGATTTGACAGTCTGCGGTGAGTACCAACAGGTTACTCCAAGGCTATCCCCAAGTTTTCCACAGTAACTGTTAATATTCTGTTAATAATATTCCTTGTTGGGGGCGTGCAACGACGTGAAATCAAGGATTGGCGCGGCTTCTAGCCCGGCAGTTTTGGCTACAATGAGAACCCCAACAAGCAGTTGCCAAACATTTTGTTGGAGGGCACGTCATCAGTTCGACGTGCCTTTTTTTTGCCTGCTGACGAGTGGCCGATGCCACCAAGTCGGTTGCCCTGGCGGTTTGCAACCTGCGCCAAGCGGTCGGTTGCTGTGAGCCCAACCCAGTGCCAGCGCAAAACGCCATCCGCATGAACCACATCCGCAACTTTTCCATCATTGCCCATATCGACCACGGCAAGTCGACACTTGCCGACCGCTTGATTCAGCGCTGCGGGGGTTTGAGCGATCGCGAAATGGAGGCCCAGGTGCTGGATTCGATGGAGATCGAGCGTGAGCGCGGCATTACCATCAAAGCGCAAACGGCTGCACTCACCTACCGGGCGCGGGACGGCCAAACCTACTACCTCAATCTGATCGACACTCCGGGGCACGTCGATTTCTCGTATGAAGTAAGCCGCTCACTGTCGGCCTGCGAGGGCGCCTTGCTGGTGGTCGATGCGAGCCAAGGTGTCGAAGCGCAAACGGTGGCCAACTGCTACACCGCGCTGGAGTTGGGTGTGGAGGTGGTGCCCGTACTCAACAAGATGGACCTGCCGCAGGCCGACCCCGAGAAAGCCAAGTTCGAAATCGAGGACGTGATCGGCGTCGATGCGGCACTGGCCATTCCTTGCAGCGCTAAGACGGGTGAGGGTATCGATGAGATCCTTGAGGCCGTGGTCACCCGCATGCCCGCACCCACGGGCCGACCCGACGCACCGCTGAGGGCGATGATCGTCGACTCGTGGTACGACAACTATGCCGGCGTGGTCATGCTGGTGCGGGTGGTCGATGGTCAGCTCAATAGGGGTGAGCGCATCCGGATGATGGCCAGTGGCGCCGTCTACACCGCCGAGCAGTTGGGCGTGTTCACGCCCAAGGCTATGCCGCGTGAGCGGCACAGCGCGGGCGAGGTGGGCTTTGTGGTGGCCGGAATCAGAGAGTTAAAGGCCGCCCAGGTTGGCGACACCATCACGGTGGAGAAAAAGCTGCCCAACAATTTGGGGCCAGCAAGCATCGCGTTGCCCGGGTTCAAAGAAATCCAACCGCAGGTGTTTGCCGGCCTGTACCCGACCGAGGCCAGCGAATACGAGCAGCTGCGCGAAGCGCTCGAGAAGCTCAAACTCAACGACTCATCACTTCGCTACGAGCCCGAGGTGTCGCAGGCCCTCGGCTTTGGTTTTCGCTGTGGCTTCCTCGGCCTGCTGCACATGGAGATCGTGCAAGAGCGACTCGAGCGTGAATTCAACCAAAACCTGATTACCACCGCGCCGTCAGTGGTGTATCAGGTTGAGCAGAACGACGGCAAAGTGCTCCTGGTCGAGAACCCGTCGAAGATGCCTGAACTTGGGCAGATCCTCGAAATTCGTGAGCCCATCGTGACGATGCACCTGTACATGCCGCAAGAGTGCGTCGGCCCCGTGATGGTGCTGGCAAACCAGAAGCGAGGTAACCAGATCAACATGGCCTATCACGGGCGGCAGGTTATGCTCAGCTACGAGATGCCGCTGGCCGAGATCGTGCTGGATTTTTTCGACAAGTTAAAAAGTGTATCGCGCGGGTACGCTTCAATGGACTATGAGTTCAAGGCGTACCAAGCCGCTGATGTCGTCAAGGTCGATATTCTCCTCAACGGCGATCGCGTCGACGCGTTGTCGATGATCATTCACCGCGGCCAAAGCCAGTACCGCAGCCGCGCGGTGGTCGCCAAAATGCGCGAAGTCATCTCGCGCCAGATGTACGACGTCGCCATCCAAGCCGCTATAGGGGCGAACATCATTGCCCGTGAGACAATCAAAGCCTTGCGTAAGAACGTCATCGCAAAATGCTACGGCGGTGACATCACACGCAAACGCAAGTTGCTCGACAAACAAAAAGCCGGCAAAAAACGCATGAAAAGGATCGGCACTGTCGAGGTGCCGCAAGAGGCGTTTTTGGCCATTCTGCAAGTGGAAGACTGAACAACCGATGGGTTATCTGACAGGTTTGCTTTACGCCGGCCTTGCACTCTTTTTGGGTGGCTGGTACCTTGGCTACTGGAGCGGTAACTTTTCACTGCTGTTGTTCACCTTGTCGCTCGTCACGTTTGCGTACTGGCTGGCCGAGCGCTATTACTTCAAGCCGCAACGTGAGGCCTCGGCCGCTGCGCTGCAAGAGCAAGATGCGACACGCCGCGAAGAGCTGGCACGCAAGGGCATCGCAAAGGTGGACGGCGATGTCGCCACGGCACAGCAGGCCGTGTTGGCCCAACCTTGGTGGCTAGACTGGACAGCAGGCCTGTTTCCGGTGATCTTGGCCGTATTTCTGTTGCGCTCGTTCTTGTTCGAGCCGTTCAAGATTCCATCGGGTTCGATGATTCCCACGCTGCTGGTGGGCGACCTGATCCTGGTTAACAAGTTTCATTACGGGGTGCGCTTGCCGGTCATCAACAAGAAAATTGTCGACAACCACAACCCACAACGGGGCGACGTGATGGTGTTCCGCTACCCACTGGACACCAGCATCGATTACATCAAGCGCGTGGTTGGTGTGCCCGGGGACGAGGTCAGCTACCGTGGCCAGCAGCTCTACCTCAACGGAGAGATCGTGCCGACACGTCCGTTGCCCGATTTTTAC
>JAOTTZ010000100.1 GCA_029864165.1 Burkholderiaceae bacterium | reverse complement strand
GCCGGATCAGACGGCTGGCTTCGCGCGCGCCTACGACGGCTGGAATGTCCAAGCTTCGCGCAACGATCGCCGTGTGCGATGTCTTGCCCCCCACGTCCGTGATGAAACCGGTGAAGACGCTGCTTTTCAGCGGCAGCATGTCAGCCGGCGAAACGTCGTTGGCCACCAGAACCAGTGGGTCCTCCCCTCCGAAATCGCGTGCTGTCGGAATCGACTGGACGGCCAACGCGGGCCCACGGGCGAGTGTTTTCAACAAGCGCTCCACTACCTGTTCAAGATCGGCCTTGCGTTCACGTAGGTACTCGTCGTCCATCTCGTCGAACTGGCGTGCAAACACCTCAAGCTGCGCGGAGAGCGCCCACTCAGCGTTGTAGTGTCGCTCTCGGACGCGCTGCATGGCAGCACCGACCAACGCTTCGTCGTTCAGTAACATCATGTGCACATCTAGCAGGGCCGACAACTCGGCCGGCGCGTCCTCGGGCAGCTCACGCTGCAGTGTGCTCAGCTCGGCCGCCACCGTGTCGCGCGCGACGCGCAAGCGATCGATTTCGCCATCAGCTTGCTGTTCTTTGACGAAATAGTGCGCCACATCAACACGGCTTGACGCGACCATCACCGCACGCCCTATGGCCACGCCTCGGGAAACCGGTTGACCATAGACCTGAAAGCTCATGCAAGCCATCCTAGCTCATCTTGGTCGCACACAAGCCGCGTTGAAGCAGCCTTAACAGACCACCTGGTAGAGGCCGGCGAGCGGCGGTCATCTTATTTCAGTGGTAAGCGTTGCTCAGCGCGAATCGCTTGAGCTTGATCTTGGGCGCACAGGCTTTTGCCGTAAACTGGCAGCGTTTTTTCGCGCGCCGCGCGTAACCATAATTCTGGTTCGCGTCACGTGCCAGCCCAGCATCAGGCCCCGCCTGACAAATAGACACCGTCAGGCTCGCGAGGGCCCCTTACGGTAGTAAAGGACCTTCAATGAAACGCACTTACCAACCATCCAAAGTCCGCCGCGCACGCACGCACGGTTTTCTCGTACGTATGAAGACGCGGGGGGGACGCGCCGTTATCAACGCGCGCCGAGCCAAAGGCCGCAAACGCCTAGCGGTGTGAGCCTCAGTGCGGTCTAGCGAGGACGATTCAACGGTTGTCTGGCCTGCGCGAGGTAGCTTTATGCGATCGGCTGACTTCGAGCGTGTGCTCGGTCTGCCAGCTTGTGCTCGCAGCCAGCATTTTGCGGTCCACTATGTTGCGGGGTATCCCAGTCCGCCGAGATGGCGCGCACCGTCGAGGCCGGCGATAAACCCGCCGGACACCTCCACGTTGCTTGCAACCCCGGCATCACCACGCACCGAACCGGATGCGGCAAAGCTACTCGACCCGACTGAGCGAGCTACACATTGGGTCGGCGCAGCGGTACCCAAGCGCCATGCGGCTCGCTCGGTCACACGGTCGTTGTTGAAGCGCCAGATTCGTGCCGCCGTGCAGCGGCAGACGATGGCATCAGCTGCCACCTTGAACCCTGGACTGTGGGTAGTCCGCCTGCGAGCACGCTTTGATGAGGGTGCCTACCACAGCGCAGTGTCGGAGGTTTTTCGCTCCGTTACTTGGCACGAGCTGACCGATGTGCTGCGCCACGCGGCCCAACGCGTCGCAAAGGGCTGAGCCCAAGTTCATGCTTCACCCAGTTTCTGAAATTCCGCAGCGCTTGCTTATCGCGTTAGTGGATGCTTACCGCTTGCTGTTGAGCCCCTGGCTGGGGACGCAATGCCGGTTCGAACCCTCCTGCTCAGCGTACGCACGCGAAGCGCTGCAGACGACGGGCGCGGCCACAGGCAGCTACCTCGCCGTTCGACGGCTATTGCGTTGTCATCCATGGTGCCAAGGCGGGCATGATCCAGTCCCAGGCGTCAAGTGTGGCGCGTCGGGCAAGTGTGCGTCGCGTACTAATCCTTCTTCAAAAACTTTTCCATGACCGATATTCGGCGCACACTGTTATGGGCCGTGTTCTTGATGTCTCTCGTCCTGTTATGGGACGCTTGGAACAAGCACCAAGGCAAACCATCAATGTTTGCCCCACCAGCGGTTGTCCAGCCGGCTATCGCACCGCCCAGCCCTACCAGCTTTCCGTCGGCGGTGACGCCCGTGGCCACACCAAGCACGCCTGGGTCCGTGCCTCTGGATACAAGTATTGCTGAGACGGGGACCCCGGAACAGGTCAGCATAAGCACCGACCTCGTCAAGGCCACGCTCGACACAAAAGGTGGCGACCTGGTGCGACTAGAGTTGCTCAAACAAGCCGATCAGAACGACCACAGCAAAAACGTCCTGTTGTTCGACCGTTCGCCGCAGCGCGTTTATCTGGCGCAAACCGGTCTGATCCCAGCGCAGGGTGGCGCCAACCTTCCTACGCACCTGACCGTCATGAGGCTAGTGCCCGGTGAACGCAAACTCAAAGAGGGCAGCGACGAGTTGTTGGTCAAGTTCGAATCGCCCGAGATCGGCGGCGCAAAACTGGTAAAGACCTACAGCTTCAAGCGTGCGTCTTACAGCATTGGCGTGACGCACGAGATCATCAACGTCTCCGACGCGGTCATCCATCCCCAGCTCTATCTGCAGTTAGTGCGCGACGGCAATCCACCCTTGGGCGAGTCAAGTTTTTATTTCACCTTCACCGGCCCGGCGATCTACACCGACAGCATGAAGTTTCGCAAGGTTGACTTCGAGAGCATAGCGACGCGCCAAAGCGCGGAGAAGCTCGATCATGAGGTTGCCGCGGACAATGGCTGGGTAGCGATGGTGCAACACTACTTCGCCTCTGCTTGGCTGCTGCCCGAGAAGATTCCGCGCGAGTATTTCACCCGCAAAGTCGACACCAACCTGTACTCGGCGGGCATGATCCTACCGTTGGGGCCGGTGGCTGCGGGTAGCAACAAGACTGTAGCCGCCACGCTTTTCGCCGGCCCGCAGGAAGAGCGCAAGTTGGCCGAACTGGCGCCGGGTCTTGAATTGGTGAAGGACTACGGTTGGTTCACCATTCTTGCCAAGCCCTTGTTTTGGTTGTTGACGCATCTGCACGCCCTATTTGGCAACTGGGGTTGGGCCATCGTCGCGCTGGTGGTGCTGCTCAAGGTCGCGTTTTACTGGCTCAACGCGAGCGCTTACCGCTCGATGGCCAAGATGAAGGCCATCAACCCGAAGGTGATGGCGCTGCGCGACCGCCTGAAAGACAAACCGCAGGAGATGCAACAAGAGATGATGCGCATCTACCGCGAAGAAAAAGTCAACCCGCTCGGTGGCTGCCTACCTATCGTGGCTCAAATGCCGTTCTTCATAGCACTTTACTGGGTGCTGCTGTCGAGCGTAGAAATGCGCAACGCGCCGTGGGTGGGCTGGATTACCGACCTGTCCGCGAGAGACCCGTATGTCATCTTGCCGCTGTTGATGACCGCTACTTCGCTGTTTCAAACTTGGCTGAACCCGACGCCACCTGACCCCATGCAAGCGAAGATGATGTGGATCATGCCGCTCGTGTTTTCAATCATGTTCTTCTTCTTTCCCGCTGGCTTGGTGCTGTACTGGCTGACCAACAATATTCTGTCCATTGCCCAGCAGTACTTCATCAACAAACAACTCGGCGTACTGGGCAAGTAGGGCGCTTTGGTCGCAGCAGTAACAGCGAGAAGTGTTACCGAAATGTTGTACTTTTCTTGTCTTTCCGACCCCTGTAGCCGCCGATAACACCCGTATGGCTGCGACCGACAAGGCCGCAGCGCCAATCAATGCGGGGCAGACCCGACCTTCGCTCGTGGCACACTGCGGTCGACAAACACCGCCTGTGCGCGAGGGGCAGTCGGCTCGGGAATTGGGTGCGGTTCAGTCCTTCTTGGCAGTGCCGGCTCATCCCCCCGCGCCATTCATTACGCGGCTGCCGCGCGTCCTACAACGCGCGGCGGACAGCAAACGCAGGCGAGAATGCGGCGCATGCTGCCGCGTCACCAAGAACCCATCGTCGCGATCGCGACTGCGCCCGGGCGTGGCGCAGTCGGTATCGTCCGCGCCTCGGGACGCGATCTCCAAGCACTGGTCGACGCCGTTTGCGGGCGCGCGCTGCAGCCGCGTCACGCCACCTATCTAGCCTTGCGCGATCGCCAGGGTGAGCCTATCGACCAAGGCTTGGCCATCTGGTTTCCAGCGCCGCACTCCTACACTGGCGAAGCGGTGCTTGAGTTGCACGCGCACGGCGGGCCGGTTGTACTGCAACTGCTGCTTGCTCGGTGCCTGGAAGCGGGCGCACACATTGGATTGCGCGTTGCGATGCCGGGCGAGTTCACCGAGCGCGCCTTCTTGAACGGCAAACTAGACCTCGCGCAGGCCGAAGCCGTCAGCGATTTGATCGATGCGAGCACCGAAGCCGCGGCGCGTTCCGCCAGCCGTTCACTCCACGGCGCGCTATCGAACGAAATACGAACCTTGCGCGACCAGCTCGTCGCACTGCGCACACTGGTCGAAGCAACGCTTGATTTCCCCGAAGAAGAAATCGCTTTTTTGCATCAAGCCAACGCGCTCGAGCGGCTCGCCGGCGTGACCGAATCGATAGACAACGTGCTCGCGCGTGCGCGCCAGGGCGTGCTCTTGCGCGAGGGCATCAAGGTGGTGATCGCCGGCCAGCCCAACGTGGGAAAAAGTTCGCTGCTGAACGCGCTCGCCGGCGCCGAGCTGGCCATCGTCACGGCGATCCCGGGCACCACGCGCGACAAAGTCAGTGAGACCATCCAAGTAAAAGGCGTGCCGGTACACGTCATCGACACCGCCGGCCTGCGCGAAGATGCACACGCGAGCGACGAAGTTGAGCGTATTGGCATTGCCCGCGCCTGGTCTGAAATTGCAAGCGCCGATGCGGTACTCTTTGTGCACGACTTAACGCGCTTGGGGCAGCCTGACTACGATACCGAAGAAGCGCATATCGTGGGCCGCCTACCCCACGCCGGCGGTCGGCTGGTTCACGTCTACAACAAAGCCGACGTGCAATCTCTTGTTCACGCTGCGGCCACGGCGGGCGAAGGTATCACGCTTTCAGCCCGAACCGGCGCGGGCCTGGATGCATTACGCCACAAGCTGCTTGCGCTGGCGGGCTGGCACGCGCAACCCGAGGGTGTGTTCATTGCGCGCACGCGGCATGTTCACGCGCTGCGATGCACACGCACACACTTGGTGCAAGCCTACGAAATACTCACCGGCCGGGCACCTGCTCTTGAATTACTGGCCGAAGAGCTGCGTTTGGCACACCAAAACCTTGGTGAGATTACCGGGCAGTTGAGCACCGAAGCGTTGTTGGGTGAAATATTCAATCGTTTTTGCATTGGAAAATAGGGTCGAACTGGCGGGTCGGTCGGGCAAGCGGAGAAGCCGACACCGAAATAGCACCGTGACAGCCTTGTCGTTGCGTGTGCAAATTCAGCAGCGTGCCGTTCAGCCCTTTCTTAGGTCAGCCTGATTGGCGACACGCCCATCAACCAAGCGTGGGCCCACAACAAAAACAACGCGTAGAGCACCAAACCACCCAACACCGCGATCACATCGTTCTTTGGCGACGCGGGTGCGCTCGGCACAGGTCTCGCCGGCCTGCGTTTGAGCGAAACGCGGTCGGCCACTGCCCAGGCGAGAAATCCACCAAACAGCAACACATCGGCCGCGTTGCCGTTGGTCAGCAGGTGCGCTAACGCCCAAAGTTTAGTGGCCAATAACATCGGGTGCTTGGCTGCGGTCTTGATGCGCCCCGGAAGATACACGGCAAACAACAACGGGAACACCGGCAACAGCAGCAGCAAGGCCACATAGCGCAATGCCTCGGGTGGCGCATACAGCAGCGTAGGTTGTTGCCGAGCGAGCCCATAGCCATAGACCAGCAGCACGAATCCAGCAAGCGAGGCGAGTGAATACAACGCCTTCCATGTGCCTTCGCCGAGGCGGCTCACGGCAGCATCGCGCCATGCGGGCGCTGCAATCGAAACGGTGTGAACACCGAGGAAAAGAATCAACCCAATAACGAGGGTGGTCATGGTATGTGTGCTCCGTTGTCGTTGAACTTACCCACTGGGGCCGTACCTCACAGCCACGGAGATTATGCGACTGGCTTCTTCTGCTTTGCGAGCCAACCTCTCTTGACCTGGCGAGCGTCGCGCTCGCACAAAATCTCGTGTCTTTCACGTTAAGCTGGGCTGCCCCCTCATGAAGGATCTTCCTCACATGTTCAAAATCGTCACCGTCTGGCTCGTGCTGGGTACGGTCGTGTTCCTCGGGTTTCAGGCCTGGCAGGGGCACGAGCGGCGAACCCAGTTCTCCGCACTCGAAGGCGTGATCGAGATCCGCCGTTCACCCGATGGGCACTACCACTGGCCGGGTAGCGTTAACGGTATGGCAGTGGATTTTTTGGTCGACACCGGCGCCACGTCGACAGCGTTGCCTCTGGCATTGGCTTCGCGCGCCGGGCTCGTGAGTCAAGGCCGCGTCACTTCGTCAACCGCGGGTGGCATCGTGCAAGGCACGGTTTCGAGCGCCGATCTCGAACTCGAGGGTGGTGTACGGGTAACGCGCTTGCGGGTCACTGTGTTGCCCGGGCTGGCGGCCCCCCTGCTGGGCATGGATGTCCTGTCCAAGCTGCGCTGGAGCCAAGGCTCGGGCGTGCTGCGGGTGGAGTCGCGCCAGTGAGCTGCGGTGCGCCTAGGCTACTCCACGCTACCGAAGCGGCAGTGTGCGTTCACACAA
>JAOTTZ010000099.1 GCA_029864165.1 Burkholderiaceae bacterium | reverse complement strand
ACGCCCTACCTGTTCAAGCGACACCACCGGGTCCATTGCTGTGACGGCAGCCAGCGGCAGCGACGGCAACAAGACATTGCCGCTGCGGTGCAAAAGCGGCAACCCGCGCACGATACCGTCAGCGTCGGCGCGTACCGAGATCATGCCAACGCGGGGCGTACTGCCGGCGGGTTGGCTGAACAACGCTGCGGTAGGCGGCAAGTAGGCAGCCCACTCAGTTGCAGTTACCGGTGTTGACGCATGCCAAGCGAGGTCTTGCAAAAATGTCTGATCAACCGTAGCCGTGTACGGTGGCTCACGCAACCCACCGACTGCCAGCACGACCGGTCCCATTTTGGACAGAGATCGTTTGAGTGCGGACTCATCCCCGCGCGCATCTGCGAACACAATGTCCAGCGCGATCACCTTCGCACCCGCTTCGCGCAGGTAGTCGATCACCAGCGCGTAGAAATCATGCTTGAACGGCCATGCGCCGACATAGGGTGCAAGCTGGCGCAGCGAGGTCTCGTCGATGTCTACTACCAGCGACGAATCGAAGTGTCGCTCCTGCGCGACGAGCCTCAACTCGCTGTCATGCAGCGAGTTGAGCAGCCTGTTGTGAACGGGTGTCAGCGACAACAACCATGCGACCAGCAAGACCGTAGGCAGCACACACCAGCGTTTCCAACTTGAAGGCGGCAAAGGTGACGGTATTTTGGTTGGCATGGGCGCTCAAAGCGACCACAGGATCAACCCAGCGGGCACCAACAGCCACCATTTCGACAGCGGTAGGCTCATCTCCTGGGTAGCGCCGAAAGGACCAGCAAAGCCATCGGCGGCGATGCTCTTTACGCGTAAGTAGTACTTACCGGGCCCAGGACGAGGTAGCACAACGGCGGTTTCCGATGTGAGTTCGTCTACCAACACGTGTTCAAACTCCGGGTCGGTCGCAAACTGGAACTGGAAACTCCCGCCGGGCTCGCCTGCCCGCCAGCGCAGTTGTACCTGGTCGTCGGTGACTGCCGGCGCCTCCATGGCCGGACTCTCTGGAATCTTGTGCAGCTCGAAAGACTGCACGTCGCCCAAGGGGCCTTGGTCGCCGTCAGCCAGGATACTGGCCATGCGCCAGTGGTAGCGGCCCGGCGCCAGTTGCATACTGTGCGTGGAGTCGGACAAAGTGCTGCTGTCGAGCAGCGCAGTCGCAAACTTGGCGCTGTCGGAGACTTGTAAACGGTAGCGCGCTGCTTGCGCATGGCGTGTCCATTCGAAAACAACCGTGTCACCGTACAACTTGGCGTTTTCGCCCGGTTGTCGCACAAACGGGGGTTCGGGGCGGGCTTTCAGCACAAAATCGGCGTCCGCGTTCAGGCCTTCTAAACCGTCGGCTGCGAGTGCTCTGACGCGCAGCACGTAGCTACCGTCGGGCAGATCCGGCCAGCGTGCCACGGGCGCACGAAAAACACCATCGAGCAGCAGCCGGTCGAATTCACGGTCGGCAAATACCTGTGCACGGTAACCCTTCGCCCCCGCAAGCGCTGGCCAAGTCAGGCGCAGCGGGACGCGCTCTAGCACCGGCGGTGTGAGCCCGCCCAGATCTGGCGCCGCTATGAGTGCGCGTGGCGCCTCAGGTGTGCCGGTGGCGTCGGCCAGGGTACCAAACCCGGCTTTGACCAGCACCTTGCTCTTGTTGCCACTGGCGGCAACCTGCCCGCTCAGCACTTCAGCATGCGATAGTTTGGCGATCGGGTCTACCCGGACGCGAAACTCGGTGCCACGTACGCCCAAGTGCATGGTAGGGGTTTGTATCTCAAAACGTGTGTCCCGTCCTGGTGGTGGGGAAACCTGGCTGTCGGTGCTGCCTTGTTCGACGCGCAATCGGGTTTCCCCCAAGCCCGTTTTTCCGTAGACCAGCAACCGCTCTACCGCAACGCGGCTGTTTTGCGCTATCAGCAGCCGCGAGCCATCGACAAAGCGAAGGGTGGCGTTGGATTGCTCTGCGGTGTGAATGACGTCACCGGCGCGCAACGCGGTGGAGGTTGTCACCGGGGTACTGACCTCGACGGTGGCGCCCACGCGTACATCTCCATACACTCGCAAGACTACGGCGACGGTGACATCCCTGCGCAACCAAGCCACAGGAATACGCAGTGGCTGGCCTGTCATCAACCGTTGCGGGTTGCGTACGTTATTGAGACGCTGCAGATCGCGCCAACCGTTGCGCGGGCCCAGGTAGGTCTCGGCAATACCGATCAGCGTGTCGCCCTTTACCGTGTTGTAAACCCAGTGTTCGTTCGCGGCAGGGCTAGCAGCCCGCACGAGGCCCGAAAGCAAGACCCATATCGCGCAAGCCGCGACAAAAAAAAGGAACTTGGTGCGAACCCTTTGCATGACAATGTCCTACTTGCTCTTCTGGCAAAAGATTGTATGCGGTGGGTATTTTTGATTGAAACTCTTGTTACCGAAGAGTTTCAGCAAATGGCCACAAACAGTTACTTGTGGCCGGGCTTGGACCATGCTGAGCAAGTGGGTGTACGAGCCCGGAGGCTTGCTGCAATGACCCATTCGGCAATCCCACGCGCCAGCCCTCCGACGGCGAGGCTTCGAGGATGGGTTGATACGTTGGACGAATCAAGCCCGCGTGCAGTGCCCGCGTGACTTCAGCGTAGAGTGCAACCACGCGGCGCATTGGGATGACTCTGTTGCTGGGGAATTTTTATGGAACCGCGTGATGTTGTTCGGGACTTCGACACCTATTTCGAGATCGTGCCGGCCACTACGGACGCGCTTCGCGACGAGGTGTACGGCATTCGCTACCGTGTTTATGCGGAAGAGCTTGGTTGGGAGAACGCCCACCAGTTTCCCGCGCACCGCGAGCAGGACGAGTACGATCACCGCTCGGTTCATTGTTTGCTGAGACACCGCGGGTCCAACGAATACATGGGGTGTGTGCGGTTGGTCATGGTGGACGCAGGCGACCCCGGCGCCTTATTGCCCATAGAAAGTGCTTACGGCCGGTCACTGAACGAAGGCGGGCTGCAACCCAGCGCACTCGCCGATCGGACCGCCTGCGGCGAAATTTCGCGCGTCGCAGTGGTGTCGAACTTCCGGCGTCGGTCAGGCGAGCAAAACAGCCCGTTGACAACCATAGATGTTGATGCGCTGAATGATTCTGAGGGTGGGCGACGTTTTCCGCATATTGCCCTTGGTTTGTACTTGGCTGCCGCCGCGATCGGCGTGTCACGCGGACTCAACGCCGTCTACGCGCTGATGGAACCGAAACTCGCTCGGCGCTTGCGCATGTTTGGGATGCGCTTCGAACAGGTTACCGACCCCATCGAACACCATGGACTGCGCGCGGGCTACAAGCTTTCCCGAGATACCTTCGAAGAAGGCTTACCGCCGCCAATGAAAGCCTTGTTCGACTTCATACGGCCTATTTTCCTGAACTGACCTGCCTCAGTTCGCGTCACGCATACTGCTCAGCGGTTGCTCCCGCGACGCCACACCGAGGCGAACACCTTGGTTTTCATCCATACCGACAGACGTTCTTCGGACAAGGCGTCCAAGAAGTCCGACAAACGCTTGGACTTGGCCACCGTGTAGACGGTGAGCGCCATCGTCAGTATGAGTACGGCGCCGAAAATCAGCAACCGGCGTGGCATTGGCGCGTCAGCTTCGGCCAGCAGGTTCATGCCTAGAAAACCGGTGGTGACGGTGCCTATCAAGCCGAGTATCGTGACCACGGTCAGCCGCACAACGGTGTTGGCTTGGCGGCGTTGGGTGTCGGCGTCAAGGTAGCTGCTCATGTCGGTGATGCGCTCTTTAATCTCGGCGTACAGCGGGTCCAGCGCGAGGTGCGTAGCGCACATGCGGAACAGCGCACGCACCTGCGCTTGCTCGGAAATTTCATGAAACCAGTAGCGATGGGTGAAGCGCAAAAAACCCTCGAAACTGGCGCGTATGCTGCGCTTGAAAACCTTGACACTTTCTGGGATCTGAACGTCAAGCTTCTTCAAGGCTTCGACCAAGCGGTCGGAAAACATCAACAGCGACGCCTTTTGCAGATGGGCGATCAGGAACAGCAGGAAGTGCTGGTGGCGAAACTGCGCCAGCACACCACGGTCTTTGCACGCGTAGAACTCAGAGTTCGCGTCGCCGATCACCACCAACGAGTGACCGCTGCACATGTAGCGTGTATAGGGCGCCAGGCCCGAGTGGCCCCAAAAGCGGTCGTAGCAGTAGCGCGATTCGAAGTCGGCCAAGTGCTGCTCGGCGTAGGGTAGCGTGGCATCGCCACCATTTGCGGTGTCGCTGACGCCGGTGACGAGACCAAGCCGGATGAAATCGTTGCGAGTCAGCGCATGCGGCTTGTCGAGCGCCATGTACGCCATCATCGGCATGCGGTAGTACTCGATTTGCCGGAAGCGCAATGGGCCCTCACTGTCCGAGTGGTCGGGTACCAACGGCTTTAGCACGAACGCCCAATGCGATGAAATGCGCGGTGCGCGGTGCTCGCACACATGCGCTAAGAAGGCGTCCCGCTGGTGTGAGTCTGAGCCCGCAAGCACCTCGCCGTTGGCGCCCAGCCATTCGACGCTCGCCATGCAGTGCAGCGCTCGACCTTGAGCGTCCCAACCGGCGGGGTAGCCGCGGCCGAAGCGGTACAACAAGTCCTGTGCTCGGGCCAGCGGCAGGTTGTCGGCGCTCAATTCAATGTTGAGGAGCACCACGTCGACGTCGTAGAAGAAATACAAATCGACGTGCACAATGGATAGCAGTAGCGGCGGTTCGCCTGGGCGGGTGACCAGTCGCACGGCTGAGATGTCGCTGCGGCGGAACACGCGCATGGGAGAGTCGGAGCCGCCGTCAACCGTGTCGCGCCGCGAGCGGCCCTCGCCGTAGAGAAAGCTCTGTACATACGGCAAGAAACTGACAAACTCGTTGTAGTGACGCTCGTGAAAGCGCTCGCTTTCACCGGTGTATTCGTCAACCACTTCGCGCCACGGGGAGGTAGCGCCCATCTCGCGCAATAGTCGCCACGGCTTGGAATGCGCGCCCTCGGCGGTGCGCACAGGCATCAGCCGCAGCGGCCACAGCAGTACGTGCCGCAGATGCCGCACCATCGGTGCCTCGGTCGGCAAGGTGACGGGCTCAGGGTTGGTCAGCGGTGTGGCAGCAGGCATGCACACAGTGTATGCACATATTCGAGCTATGCCGCACTGGAGGTGGCGCAGCATCGAACCTACTGCTGCGGAACCACAGTCGATAGACAATGGCCGGTATGCCGCCGGCCCGTTTCAACCGAGTGCCGGCGGGATGGTTAAACGTAGGTTAAACGATTCACTCTGCCGGTGCTGAATCTTTCGATCCGTCAAGAGCGCGCAACCAACGTGCAACCAACGTACAGTTTCTGTACTCCCACAACGCAGCGCAAATGATGGCGCATTTCACTGGGCATCGTCTTGCCCTGGGTGGTCGCCGAGGGCTCACGCGCGCAAGGTGTCGGCCAAACGCTGGGCACAGTCTTGTGCCTGGGTGGCGTCGCGGGCCTCGACCATCACCCGCACCAGTGGTTCGGTGCCGGACGGTCTTATCAATACCCGACCCTGTCCGCCCAATTCGCTTTGCACCCGTTCCTGCTCCGCGGCCAGACGCGGGTTGGACTTCCAGTCTGTGCCGGGTTGCAGCCTCACGTTGATGAGGGTCTGCGGGAACAGGCTCACGCCACCCAGTAATTCGGGAATGCTCTTACCGCTGCGTGTGACCGCTTGCAGCACCTGCAGCGCGCTGACGATGCCGTCGCCGGTGGTGTGCTTGTCGCGTACCAACAAGTGGCCCGATCCTTCGCCGCCCAGCAGCCAACCGCGCGCGTTCATTTCTTCCAGCACATAGCGGTCACCCACTGGGGCGCGCACAAACCCGACGCCGAGTGTCTTCAAGGCCAACTCTACGGCCATGTTCGTCATCAACGTGCCGACCACGCCATGCACCGCCTGGCCCCTGGAAAATCGGTCCATGACCATCACGTAAAGCAACTCGTCACCGTTGTAGAGACGCCCGGCGGCGTCCGCCAACAGCATTCGGTCGGCGTCGCCGTCGAGCGCCACGCCGTAGTCCGCGCCGCTATCAAGCACGGCGCGCACCAGTGCATTGGGGGCCGTGGCGCCGAAGCCGGCGTTGATGTTGCTGCCGTCGGGTGAGCAGCCGATGGCTACCACGTCGGCACCCAGCTCATGCAAAACATCGGGTGCGACATGGTAGGCTGCGCCATGGGCCGCGTCGAGCACGATCTTCAAACCCTTGAGCGATAGATCGTTGCCAAAAGTGCTCTTGCAAAATTCCACGTAGCGGCCACGCGCGTCGCGGAGTCTGGCCGCCTTGCCCAGCAGTGACGAGCCTACGCACTTAGGCGGCTCGGTCAGCATGGTCTCGACCTGTTGCTCCCATTCGTCCGGCAGCTTCTCGCCACTGGCGGAGAAAAACTTGATGCCGTTGTCTTCGAAGGGGTTGTGCGACGCGCTGATGACCACGCCCAAGCTCAGCCTCAACGCCCGGGTGAGGTAGGCCACGCCGGGCGTGGGCAGCGGCCCAGTGAGCAGCACGTCCACTCCCGCCGAGGCGAAGCCAGCCTCAAGCGCAGACTCGATCATGTATCCGGAGATGCGGGTATCCTTACCGATCAACGCTGTGGGCCGTGCGTCGGCTGTCTTGAGCACGCGGCCTACGGCGTGCCCAAGGCGCAGCATAAAGTCAGGAGTGATCGGCTCTTCGCCCACCGTGCCTCGGATGCCATCAG
>JAOTTZ010000098.1 GCA_029864165.1 Burkholderiaceae bacterium | reverse complement strand
GCGCCCATCCATTGCTGGTGTGCGTCGCCGTAGTGATGGCTCGATGGGTGCACAGCAGGCAGCACCTCGCGCGGTATGGCTAGCAGGCGCAGCAACTCGTCGTCCCACTCGTTGTTGTGCACGTTGAAGAGCATGCTGCGCGAGGCGTTGCTGACGTCGGTGGCGTGAACTTTGCCGCCGGTGAGTTGCCATATCAACCAAGTGTCCACCGTTCCGAAAGCGATCTCGCCACGTTCCGCGGCGGCGAGTGCGCCGGCCACGTTGTCGAGGATCCACTTCAGCTTGGTGCCCGAGAAGTAGGCATCGACGACCAGGCCGGTTTTCCCGCGTATCGTGTCGGCTAAACCCTGCGCGCGCAATGCGGCGCAGGCGGGCTCGCCGCGGCGGTCTTGCCAAACGATGGCGTTGCACAATGGCTCACCGGTCCGACGGTTCCACACCAGCGTGGTTTCGCGCTGGTTGGTGATGCCGATCGCCGCGATGTCCTGCGCTTTCAGGCCCGAGCTGGCCAACACCGCCCGTGCAGTGGCCAGTTGGGTGGCCCAGATTTCCTTTGGGTCTTGCTCTACCCAACCCGGCTGCGGATAAATTGCACGCAACTCGCGCTGGGTCATGGTCACGATGCGACCGGCGGCATCGAATACGATGCTGCGCGAGCTGGAAGTGCCCTGATCCAGGGCGAGCAGATAAGCCATGCCAGCAAGTATGAACTGCAAACAAGCGTCTACGAAAGGCAAGCCATTGTGAGCCTGCACGCAGCACCAGGCCTCCCCACATTCTGCGACGTGCTCGTCGTCGGCGGCGGTATCAATGGTTGCGGTATTGCCCGCGACTTGGCGGGCCGGGGTTTGAAGGTTGTCTTGTGCGAGCAGGACGACTTGGCCGCACACACTTCGTCGGCGTCGACCAAGCTTATCCATGGCGGGTTGCGGTACCTCGAGTACTTCGAGTTTGCGCTGGTGCACAAAGCGCTTGCCGAACGTGAGGTGCTGCTCAAAAGCGCTCCCCACATCATGTGGCCGATGCGCTTCGTGATGCCGCACCACGTCGGCATGCGCCCGCTGTGGATGATTCGCACCGGTCTGTTCATCTACGACCACATGGCGCGGCGAAAGATGCTCCCTGCCTCGCGCGCGGTGGACCTGCGCAGGCACCTGGCGGGCAAGCCCTTGAAACCGTTGTACACAAAGGGATTCGAGTATTCCGATGGTTGGGTGGACGATGCGCGGCTGGTGGTGCTCAACGCCGTAGACGCCGCCGAGCGCGGCGCGACCATCGTCACGCGCACCCGCTGTACGCAGGCCAGTCGCAAAGCTTCAGGGTGGCAGGTGCGGCTGCAACGCGGCAACGGCACGCCGCATGTCTTGGGCGCGCACGCCCTTGTCAACGCCACTGGTCCTTGGGCCGGACAGTTCCTGCGCGAACAGATAGCGCTGCCAAGCGCAAAGTCCTTGCGCCTGGTCAAGGGCAGCCACATTGTCGTCGCCAAGCTGTTTGACCACAACCACGCCTATATCTTTCAGAACCCCGATCAACGCATCGTTTTCGCCATTCCCTACGAAGGCGAGTTCACATTGATTGGCACCACCGAAGTGGAACATCACGGCGAGGCTGGTACTGTAAGCATCGATGCGACCGAAACCGCCTACCTGTGTGAGCAAGTCAGCCGCTACTTTGCCAGGCCGGTGAGCGCCGCTGATGTCGTGTGGAGCTATTCGGGCGTGCGTCCGCTGATAGACGACGAGGCAGCCAGCGCGACCGCCGTCACGCGCGACTACTCGCTTGAGCTGAACGCTGAAGGCGCGCCCTTGCTCACGGCGTGGGGCGGCAAGCTCACCACCTATCGCAAGCTTGCCGAACAAGCTGCCGACGTTTTGTGCAGCCAAGGCCCCTTTAACGGACGTGATCGCAAGGCGTGGACTCAAGGGGCGTTGCTTCCGGGAGGCGATCTAGGCGACTGGCTAGCCAACCGCGGTCAACTGGGAGACGCGGATGCCCTAGAGCAGCCCGAAACGGCCTTTGCCCGTTTCGTCAAGACGTTTGCGTCGGTGTATCCCCGCCTGCCCACGGCACTGGTGTACCGGCTTGCGCGCTGCTATGGCACACGTGCTGAACTTGTGCTGTCGGCCGGTACGCTAGGCACAGAAATCGCGCCTGCGGTGTACGAGGCCGAACTCAACTACCTGCGGCAGCACGAATGGGCTTGTACCGCAGAAGACGTGCTGTGGCGGCGTACCAAGCTGGGTTTGCACCTGAACGCCGAACAGCGCGCGCAGGTGCAGGCGTGGTGGAGCGCAACCGATCAGCGATCGCAAGCGTAGCGCCTTGAGCCGCACCTCAAAGTTACAACCAGCCCTTGCGCCGAAAATACCAGAAGGGCGCTATCACGCTGGCCGCCATCAGCGCCATCGCATAAGGGTAGCCGTAGGCCCAGTCCAGTTCGGGCATGGCCCTGAAGTTCATGCCGTAGATGCTGGCGATCAGTGTGGGCGGCAGCAACGCCACGCTAGCCACCGAAAAGATCTTGATGATCCTGTTCTGGTTGATATTGATGAAGCCGACCGTGGCGTTCATCAGGAAGTTGATCTTGTCGAACAAGAAAGCGGTATGACTGTCTAGCGAATCGATGTCGCGCAAAATTTGCCTTGACTCCTCGAACTGCTCGGCGTTAAGCATGCGGCTGCGCATCATGAAACTGATGGCGCGACGTGTGTCCATCATGTTGCGGCGAATGCGTCCGTTCAGGTCTTCCTGTCGCGCAATGGCGGCCAGTACTTCAGCGGCGTCCGGGTCGGTGACGGTCTTTCTAAGCACTCTGGCGCTGACCTCTTCCAGGGCGTCGTAAATACCTTCGAGCGAGTCGGCGGAGTATTCTGCGTCGGCGTCGTAGAGTGCCAGCAACACGTCCTTGGCATCGTCGATCAGGGCCGGCGTGCGGCGTGCGCGCAGGCGCAGCAGGCGGAACACAGGCACATCTTCACCATGCACCGAAAATAAGACGTTGTCGTGCAAAATGAAGGCAACGCGGACATTGCGCGGCGTATCGTCGCTGTCGATCAGGAAGTCCGAACGGATATGCAACTGACCGTTATCCTCTTCGTAGAAACGGGCCGACTCTTCCAGATCTTCATCAACGATGTTGTCGGGGATCGTTAGATTGAAGCGCGCCGCAACCCAGCCGGTTTCTTCGGGGGTTGGCGACTCCATATCGACCCAGACCGGGTAGAGGCTGGACAGCGCGTCGGCGCTGGTAATCTCTTCTTGGTACAGCCGGCCGCTGACCAGCGCGAACACGTTCAGCATGGAACTCTCCAGCCAAGGCCGCGCCGTGAGCGCGGGTTGCGGGAATGGGGGTGAAGGCGGTTACCGCTCACCCCGACATCTGCGCCTGGAGCGTTCAGGCGGTGCTGGAGCGGGCGGTCACCGAGGGCGACAACAGTACAAAATAGTTTTCAAAATAACGACTCGAAGATTATCGCATTGGACTTGCCGCTAGGGCCTTCAGCCCGCAACACTACACTTGAGCCGTCACAGGTACATGGACCCTCAGGTTCAGCTTGCGGCCACCCAGTTTTTTCTACCAGTGCTTCCAACCCCAGCAAAGGAGAATCATGAACCTGACGATCAGTGGCCATCATCTTGAAGTGACGCCAGCACTGCGCGAGTATGTGCTTACCAAGTTGGACCGTGTGAAACGTCATTTCGACCAGGTGGTGGATGTCAACGTGTTGTTGTCGGTGGAAAAATTGAAAGAAAAAGAACGGCGGCAAAAGGCTGAGGTGACCTTGCACGTGAAAGGCAAAGACATCTTTGTCGAATGCACCCACGAGGACCTTTATGCGGCCATCGATCAGTTGATGGACAAGCTCGATCGCAAAGTCGTGCGCCACAAGGAAATGTTGCAAGATCACCACCATCAGTCGCCCAAGCGACAGGGGAAAATGGGCGCCACTGAGTAGCGCTGTGCCGCAGCGTACGCGGCGACAACGGCCTCCCGCTGCCTGTCGCGTGACAAATTGGCGGTGCAGGTACCCCCTTGTTTGAGGGATATCCTCTTGTTGCGGCGCAGTAAATTGCGCACAATCGCGCAACGTACTGTCGTCGACTTTCAGTGGCGCAGGTTCAGATTTCAATGCATTGCCGCATCGCCTCTGGAGTGAGCTTGGTCGAAGCAGTCCGTTTCACGAGTACAACCCACGTCAGCTGATGAATCGCCTAGCTTCCATCTTGCCGCCCGGAAACGTCCTGGTGGATGTGGACGCCACCAGCAAAAAGCGCGTTTTCGAGCTTGCCGGCCTCCTGTTCGAGAACCAGCAGGCGGTTGTGCGTGCCGCTGTGACCGACAACCTGTTTGCGCGTGAGCGGCTCGGCTCGACCGGCCTCGGGCATGGGGTGGCCATTCCACATGGCCGCATCAAGGGCTTGAAGGCACCGTTGGCGGCAGTGGTGCGCGTGCAGCAGCCGATACCTTTCGATGCACCCGACGACGAGTCCGTCAGCTTGATGGTCTTTCTGCTGGTGCCCGAGGCGGCTACCCAGCAGCATTTGGAAATCCTCTCCGAAATCGCCGAGATGCTCTCAGACCGTAGTTTGCGCGAGCAGTTGAAAACCGAACCCGATGCGCTCAAAGTTCACGCGCTGGTTGCCAACTGGCCACCGATGAAGTCGGTCGCTTGACGCCCGGCGATCGGTGGCACAGCGTCGCCTTGAACCATTTGACCGGTGAAACCTGTCGTTATCAGCGCCGAGGTGCTGTTTGAAGAGCACCGCTCGGCACTGCGCTGGGAGTGGGTAGCCGGGCGTGCCCATCCTGAGCACCGCTTCGACGAAGCCGCGGTGCGCAGCGCGCAGTCAGCGGCCGACTTAGTCGGTTACTTGAACTACATCCACCCTTACCGGGTTCAAATCGTCGGTCCGCGCGAAATTGCCTACCTGATGGCTGCGACGGCTGAAGACCAAGAGCGCCGCATTCAGCGCATCGTCACGCTGGAGCCACCGGTGGTGATCGTGACCGACGCTCAGACACCGCCCGAGCGGCTGGTTGCGTTGTGTGACCGGGCCGACATTCCGCTCTTTAGCACCGCGGAGTCTGCCGGCCAGGTTATCGACGTGATGCGCGGCTACCTAGGCCACTTGTTTGCCGAATGCGTCACCCGGCATGGTGTGTTCATGGACATACTCGGTATGGGTGTGCTGCTGACGGGCGAATCTGGTTTGGGCAAGAGCGAACTGGGGCTGGAACTGATTTCGCGTGGTCACGGTCTGGTGGCCGACGATGCGGTCGATTTTTGCCGCGTCTCGCAGACCTCGCTCGAGGGTCGCTGTCCGCCACTGCTGATAAATTTGCTCGAAGTGCGCGGTATTGGCCTACTCGACATCAAGGTTATCTTTGGCGAAACCGCGGTACGTCGCAAGATGCGCTTGAAACTGGTTGTGCATCTGGTGCGTCAAGACACGATGGAGCGCGAGTTTGAGCGCCTTCCCTACGAACCTATGTACGAGAGCATTCTCGATGTTCCGGTGCGCAAGGCCGTGATCGCGGTCGACGCCGGGCGCAATCTGGCCGTCTTGGTGGAAGCGGCGGTGCGCAACAACGTTCTCCAGTTGCGTGGGATCGATACCTACCGAGAATTTATCGAGCGCCACAACAAAGCGATGCATCCACCACAAGGCTAAGAACGTATCCGCGAATAATATGGCCCTGCGCCGGTGCCCCTTGGGGCCCCGGCCCGAAGGGTTGCGACGACAAAGCGCGTCCGCGTCGTTGCAAGCCTTGCGCAGGGCACCACCCTGGGCTACGGCTTGCGCCTAGCGTCCATCGCTTTGTCGTCGCAACGCAGGGCCCTCTTATTCGCGGATAGGTTCTAGGCGCCTACTTGGGCTTGTATTTGCAGTGCTTCTTCGTGCAAGTGCCGTACAGCGACAGCGCGTGGTCCTGCAACTCGAAGCCGAGCTTATGTGCGACGCTGCGTTGCAGCTTTTCGATCTCGGCGTTGCAGAATTCTTCCACTCGCCCACAGTCTAGGCAGACGAGATGATCATGGTGTTTGCCCTCGTTGAGTTCGAACACCGCCTTGCCCGACTCGAAGTGGCTACGCAACAGAATGTGCGCCTGCTCGAACTGCATCAGCACGCGGTAAACCGTGGCTAAGCCGATATCGGCATCATCTTGCAACAAAGCCTTGTAAACGTCTTCGGCAGTCATGTGCCGTCGCGAGGTGTTCTGGAACACCTCTAGGATCTTGATGCGCGGCAGTGTGGCTTTAAGGCCCGAGCTCTTGATTTCTTCGGCGTGTGTCATGGTAAATCGGTGTTGGTTGCCGCAAGCAACCCGCCATTAGAATTGCCCATCATGTTCCGGGCTTGGCTGTTCGCCCGACTCTGCACAGCACAGTATGCGCTTATCTTCCAGCTTGTGTTTTCACCGACCGATGGCAACGATCGTTGCGGCAAGTCTGTGCGCGGGTGGTTTGGCAGGCTGCGCCTCATCAGGCAGCCAGGAGAGCTTGCTGGGTTTGATCACGCCCTACCGCATGGAGGTGGTGCAAGGCAATGTGGTGACGGCCGAGCAGGCGGCGTTGATCAAGCCGGGCATGACGCGCGCGCAGGTGCGCGATGTCCTCGGCTCGCCCATGCTGGCCGACGTGTTTCATGCCGACCGTTGGGACTATGTCTTCACGATCTACCGCCAGGGTGCTGAGCCGCAACGTCGCCACGTCGTCGTGCGGTTCAGTGGCGATAGGTTGCTACGCATGGATGCGCCGGTGCTGCCCGTTGAGCGCG
>JAOTTZ010000097.1 GCA_029864165.1 Burkholderiaceae bacterium | reverse complement strand
GAGAAACTTCCTGCTGATTGCGCCCAACATCATCGTGCTCGATCGCCTGCGCGCCGACTTCGACGGCCTGCGCATCTTCTTCAACGATCCGGTGCTGCCCGACAATGGCCACATGGGGCATAACTGGCGCGACGACTTTCAGATTGCGCTGCACATACAAGACGACGTGCGCATCGTCCGGCCCACGGGCAACATCTTCCTCACCAACATTCACCGCGTTTATCTCGGCGAAGCACCCGAGCCATCGCTAGCCGATGACGACCTGCGCGACTACTTCCTGGACCCCTTCGGCGCCAAGCCTGTCGGCAAAACCACCGACAGCAGGACGGACCTGGGCGAGATCGTGCGCGAGATTGACGAACTCGCGGTATTCAACGACGAGGCACACCACATCCACGACAACCGCATGGCTTGGTTTCAGAGCATCCGGGACATTCATCACCGCTTGCTGCAAAAAGACCTGAGATTGGCGATACAGGTGGACGTCACGGCCACGCCGCGCCACGACAACGGCGCGATCTTCGTGCAAACTGTGAGCGACTACCCGCTCGTCGAGGCCATCGCGCAAAAGGTGGTCAAGCACCCCGTGTTACCCGATGCGGCCAGCCGCGCTAGGCTGGCCGAGCACAAGAGCCCCCTGATTACCGAGCGGTACGCCGACTACCTGCAACTCGGCATCGAGGAGTGGCGCAAGAGCACTGCCGAGCACGAGAAGTTCGACAAGAAGGCCGTGCTGTTCGTGATGGTAGACGACACCAGAAACTGCGACGAGGTTGGCGCGCACCTGGAGAAGATTTGCCCTGAATTGCAGGGCGCCGTGCTGGTCATTCACACCAAGAACAACGGTGAAATATCCGAGGCTGCCTCGGGCAAGAATAAGCTAGAGTTGGACGTTTTGCGCGAGCAGTCCAACGACATCGACACTTGGAACTCGCCGTTCAAAGCGATCGTTTCGGTGCTCATGCTCAAGGAAGGTTGGGACGTGCGCAACGTCACCACCATCGTCGGCCTGCGCGCCTATGCTGCCAAGAGCAACATCTTGCCGGAGCAAACCCTGGGGCGCGGTCTGCGCCGTATGTACTTTGGCAGCGATCAGCGCGAGACCGTCTCCGTTATGGGCACGCCCGCCTTCATGGAGTTCGTCGAGTCCATCCAGAACGAAGGTGTGACCTTCGACCGGGTAGCGATGGGTGGTTCCGAAGGACGCGAGCGGCAAGATTCCCTGGTCGTCGAAGTTGACAACGAAGCCCCCGACAAAGACATAGGCATGCTGGACATTTCCCTGCCGCGGCTGTCCCGCCGCTTCAATCGCGAGTTCAAAGACCTGGCCGAGCTAGACCCCGCTTCGTTCGGCAACGCCAAGTTACGCGTCAAGCCCTTCACGCCGGAAGAGACGCGCGAAATTGTCTTCAAGACCATGCTCGATGCCGAGGTCGATCACACGATCCAGCTCGACGGCAGCGGCACGGCGGACTACCGCTCAGTGGTTGGCTTCTTCGCCCGCCAGCTACTGAAAGACCTGCGCCTGGTGGGTGGCTACGACCAGCTCTATCCAAAGGTCAAAGCGTTCATGCGCGATCACCTGTTTACCGCTCCGGCCGATTTGGACGATCCCGTCATACTGCGCAACCTGTCCGAGCCCGAAGTCAGCAAGCTGCTGTTCGATCATTTTCGCGCCGCGATCAACGCGCTGACGATCCGCGAAAGCGGTGGCTCGCGCATCGAGGGCCATATCCGGCTGCGTGACACGCGCCCCTTTCGCACCGGGCCGCGCGGCTTTTTGCAAGCGAAGAAGTCGGTGTTCAACCGCATCGTCGGTGAAGGCCCTGCCGACGGCCTGGAGCTGGCCTTTGCCGCGTTCTTGGAGGCGGCACCCGACGTGCAAGCCTTCGGCAAGAACTACATGGCCGTGGGTTTCAAGCTGGACTACGTCAAGGCCAACGGCGAGCTTTCGAACTACACGCCGGACTTCATCGTCCGCACCACGGATGGCGGGGAGTGGATCGTCGAGACCAAAGGCCGCGAGGAACTGGACGTGCCGCAGAAGATGGCGCGCCTGCGCCAATGGTGCGAAGATGCCACCGAGGCCAGCAAAGCGGAGGGCGGGATGCGCTACGGCTTCGTTTACGTCGATCAGGAAAGTTTCGAGCAGCACAGGCCGTCGTCGTTCGCGGGGCTAGCGAGCGTCTTCCGGGAATATCAATCGTGACAAAGTCGAGCTTGCGCGTAGACGGCCACTATTTTTGCCGGGCCGGTTCATTGACGGTATGCTTGCATTTTGCTAGCATTTGACTTGTTATCCTGATCTGTCAATAAAGCGGTGTCGCCCTCATGAGCACGATCGTTGTCAAAAACCTGCCCGACCACCTGCATGCGCTGCTCAAGCAGCGCGCGGTGCGCAACCACCGCTCCATGACCAAAGAGGTGGTGCATTTGCTCGAAGCCGGGCTCGGCAGCGGCACCGAGCAGCGTCCCTTGCCGCCCACCGTCAAGCTGCGCAGCGGCCGCATGCTCACCATAGCCGAGATCGAAGCCGCCATTGCCGACGGTCAGGAATAGCACTGTCTGCTTCTCTATGGTACTGGTCGATACCAATGTCATTTTCGCTTTGCTGGTGCGCAACACGCCTTGGTCCGAAAGCGCGCGCGAACTGTACGGGCTAGACCCCGACTGGCGCACCGAGTCGCACGCCCTGGTCGAAATCAGCAATGTGCTGTCGCGCTATGTTCGTGTGCGCGAGTTGACGGTCCTTCAGGCCGTGGCGGTCATGACAGAAGCCGACCAGCGGCTGCAACCACGGTTGATCGCCGCCGTACACGTTGATGCTCTGCGCATGGCCTTGAAGTACAAGGTGTCGGCCTACGATGCACGTTTTCTGTTGAGCGCCGCCGGCTTGGGCGTCAAGCTCGTGACCGAGGACGTGAAGCTTCGCGCTGCGGTGCCCAGCCTGACGCAATCGCTGCACGACGCGTTGGCCGCGTGCAGCCTAACTGCCCCCACTTATGTCCCAGCACACCAAAAATAATCGTTCACCGGGCTGGTGAGCACGTTCTGGGAGCACCAATCTTGACCAAGTCAAGCTTTCGCGTATACGTGGACGAGTCCGGCGACGAAGGTTTTATCTTCAAGCCTGATGGCGCTGGCTCGTCGCGTTGGTTGGTGCTGTCTGCCGTCGTGACTCGGCGCGAGCATGACATGGAGGTCGTCAAACTGATGGACGAAGTCCGCACCTTGCTCGGACGCGCACCCCGGCAGCAGCTGCATTTCGTCAAACTCGGGCACACGCAGCGTATTCCCTATGCGCGCGCAATCGGCATGGCACGGATTCGGACCGTCAGCGTGTTGATCCATAAGCCTTCGATCCGAGACCCTGAAACATTCCAGTCTCAAAAACACCAGCTTTATCGCTACGCCTGCCGTCTGCTGCTGGAGCGTGTATCTTGGCTATGCCGTGACCATCGCGGCAAAGGGCCTGGTGATGGAACGGCAGAGGTCATATTTTCCAATCGTGGACAAATGTCGTACGACGTCCTGCGTGGCTACTTGACCAGGCTGCGGGAGATGTCCAACAGCGGCGAAATCAATATCGACTGGACGGTCATCGACCCAAAGGCGGTTCGTACGGTTCAGCACTCGCAAATGGCGGGCCTGCAAGTGGCCGATGCGGTGGCCTCGGCTGCCTTTGCAGCCGTGAACACCAATCAGTTCGGCGATACCGAAAGCCGCTACTTGCTTGCATTGCTTCCGACATGCTATCGACACGAGGGGCAACTGCTGGGCTACGGCCTGAAATTCTGGCCTGGCGATTTAGCGACCCTAGAAATAGAAAACCCCCAACTGCTTAGCCTGGTCGAGGGTTTGAAATGATGCAGGCCCCAAGTTCGAGGATCCCACCCACCCGGGCTGCCACTGTTGTCAGCGACCTCTACAAACCTTGCGCTTGCCTGCAAAACTATTGTCGCCGCATGCGACTCAATGCGTCAACTAGATTTACATTTTTGCTTGCCGAGGTTACGTACGCGTCGTCATAGCTTGCACCCCCAATGTCCAAACCCCCCAAAACCGCCTATGAACTGACAGACGCAGAGCAGCGCGACCTCATCGCGCTGATCCAACAAGGCAAGGCACTGCCGGAGAAATACCGCTTCATCCTGTTCGACGACAAGCGTGAGGTCGAACTGGTCTGGAACGGCAAGACGCGCGACGTCTGCACCACGGTGCTGCCGTTTCAGACGCTGGAGCATATCGACGAGCCGCGCACCGAAACCAAGACGCAAGCAGACCTGTTCGACAGTCGCGGTCGTCAGCAACGCGGCTGGACGAACAAGCTGATCTGGGGCGACAACAAGCTGATCCTGTCGTCACTGAAAGCGGGCGCGCTACGCCAACAGATCGAGGATGCCGGCGGCCTCAAGCTGATCTACATCGACCCGCCGTTCGACGTCGGCGCCGACTTCAGCATGGACATAGCGATCGGCGGCGAGACCTTCCACAAAGAAGCCAACTTGCTGGAGCAGATCGCTTACCGTGACACCTGGGGGCGTGGGGCGGATAGCTTTATCTCGATGATCTACGAGCGCTTGATTTTGATGCGGGATTTGCTGACTGAGGATGGGAGCATCTACCTGCACTGTGATTGGCGAATGTCAGCAAACCTTCGTGCAGTTATTGAGGAAATCTTCGGCGGTGGCAACTACAGAAACGAGATCATTTGGAAGCGCAAAGGTGGAAGTGCGAACGCTCAAAACAACTATGGCGTGGCAATAGACACGATTCATTTTACTTCTCGTAGTGAAAGAGCTTCATTCACGCGCTTGTTCACGAGAGATTCGGAAGAGGCTAAGAACTACATCGAGGAGCGATTTAGACACACGCACGACGGTAGGCATTACATGTTGGCGCCGATCGAGCGCAATGCAGCTCTTGGCATCCGCGAAAACCTAATTTACGAGTACAACGGCTACACACCCAAGTATGGCTGGATGATGGTTCGTTCAAAGCTGGAGGAGTTTGACCGACTGGGCAAGCTGCATTGGAACAGCGCGGGCAAACCAAATCGACGTGTGTTCTTGGACGAATATGAAGGCCAGCCAGTAGAAAATCTCTGGCTCGATGTATTCGTAATCAATCCGATGGCCGAAGAGAGGGTGGACTACCCCACCCAAAAACCCGAAGCTCTGCTCGAACGCATCATCAAAGCCAGCAGCAACGAAGGCGACCTGGTCGCCGATTTCTTCTGCGGCTCGGGCACGACCGCCGCCGTCGCCGAAAAGCTCGGTCGCAAATGGATCGCCACCGATCTCGGCAAGTTCGGCATCCATACCACACGCAAGCGGCTGATCGGCGTGCAGCGCGAAAAGAAGGCTGCCGCGCAAGACTTCCGCGCCTTCGAGGTGCTGAACCTGGGCCGCTACGAACGCCAAGCCTATCTGAACGTCGGCGGGCGCTTGAGCGGTGCGCAGAAGGAACAAGCGCTCGCCCAAAAAGAGAGCGAGTTCCGCGAACTCATCCTGCGTGCTTACAAGGCCACCGGTTTCGGCGGCGCTGAAGGCGTTCAAGCGCAGGACGGTTTTTTTCACGGCGCGCGCAACGGGCGGTTGGTGGTGATAGGACCCATCAACCTGCCCGTGGGCCGCTTGTTCGTCGAAGAGGTCATCACCGAATGCCGCAAGCGCGGCGCCTCGCGTGTGGATGTTCTCGCCTTCGAGTTCGAAATGGGACTGTTTCCCGCAGCGCTGGAAGAGGCGCGCGGCAAGGGCCTTGACCTGGTGCCGAAATACATCCCCGCCGAAGTGTTCGACAAACGCGCGGTGGACAAAGGCCAGGTGGTCTTTCACGACATCAGCTTCGTCGAAGCCACACCGCGCCACGACAAGAAAAACAAGCTCGCGCTGAGAGTTGAGCTGACCGACTTCTCGGTCTACTACACGCAGAGCTCGGGCGAGGCCGCAATTGCTGCCCTGAAGGAAGGCAAAAGCGAGGTGATGTGCGAGCAGGGGCAGCTCTACAAGGTGAGCAAGAGCAAGGACGGCATCGTCAAGAAAGACAAGCTCACCCAGCATTGGACCGACTGGGTGGACTATTGGGCGGTGGACTTCGACTACATGAGCCGCAAGGAAATCATCAAGGTGCCAGTGGGATCAGGCCTCGGCGGGGTCGCGTCACTGGCCGGCTTTGAGCCACCGCAAGGCGAGCTGGCCTTGCCGGACTTCGAGGAACGCTGGACGGGCGGCTACATCTTCGAGAACGAATGGCAGAGCTTTCGCACACGCCAAAACCGCGACCTGGAACTGACCACCGCGCAGCACACCTACGACAGGCCAGGGCGCTACACCGTGGCCGTGAAAGTGATCGATATCTTCGGCAACGACACGATGACACTGGTGCCGGTAAGCGTCGGCTAGTGCGGAGAGGTTGATGTCACGGAAAACACGAGCGTGCCCAACACGCACTGTCGAACTGTCGCGGCGACGCGTCGCTTCCAGTCAACCGCGAAAGCTACCGTACCGTGCTCTTGGATATTCGCGTGCCTGCCGTTGGCGAAACGCGCGTATGCCCATCGACCGCCGAGGATGTTTGCGCCGAAACGCGCGGCGCCGCCTTGCGGGCCGCAGCCCGGGATGGGCTCCCCGGGCAAGGTCTGCAACGACGCCACTTGCGCTTGGGTGCCCCGGCGCAGGCGCGACGTAAATGTCAACAGGCTCTAATCTGAATGGCACTTACTTAAGCCTTTCGCAGCCGAAGACGAGGCCGTAAGTCTTTGAAAGTAAAGGGGGAGGAGGCTGACCAAGGGTTGATAGGATGGGAGT
>JAOTTZ010000096.1 GCA_029864165.1 Burkholderiaceae bacterium | reverse complement strand
CTCCTTGAACGGAACCGCAAGTTTCACGAACACCGCGGCTCTCGTGAAACTGGGCCAAAGCGCGTTGGCAAAGACCAACTGAATCGCGACTTCGGTACAAAACCGGCTGGCTGGCGTAGATCGCCGCCCCGCCGGTTTTTCTGTTCATGACAGCCGGTTTGCCAGCCCTTCTCGTTGCGGCGACGGTATTGCTGCTGGCCAGCGGCCAGTCCAGCGGGGCCGATACCTCGCCTGGGCCGAGCGTCGCCGCCCGCAGCGTGGAACTGCAGGAAACCCCGCTCAAGCACAGCGAGGACGGCCGCAAGTTTCTGGGTTACCTGCTTGACTGTGCCCTGCCCAAGGGCGTGGGCGTGCACTTCACGCTCGATAGCCAGCGCTACGAATACCGCGGCAGCATGGCCTTGGCGACCGCTTGGCTAGACCGGGCGTTGACGCGAACCGAGCAACGCTGGCTTTCGGCTTGCATCCTGGCGCGCACCAACTACTTTGGCAAGCACGTTTTGATTTCGATGCGAGCGCGCAGCGCTCTGGCTTTGCATCCTTGCAGGTCAGCGAAGAGGAAGGTCGAGAATTCACCCTCCACGAAGGCGATTTCTGGGGCAACCTGTTCCGTGACGATGCCGTCGCGTACACGTGTACCGGCGAGCGCACGCTGCAACAGCGCAACGACCCGATTCTCAAAGACAAGCGCGTCTGCACCGAGATCGACGAACAGCTCAGTGGTCCGGAGCGGCGAGTCACGCGCTGCCGGTTCATCTCCACCGGCGCCTGTCCGCCCCCCGGTGCGCATACGATAGCGGGCGAGCGGTACGATGAAGTCATCAGCGTCTATTTGAAGCCGGAGAACTGATAGCAGCGCTGGCATCGAGGCGCACCCGAAGAATCGCAGGCTGATCATGAGAATAGAGGTTGTTCAGTGGCACCTACAGGGTGTAGCATGCGTCGGCTTGGTTCGATGGAGTGCGGTTTGGACACAGGCGCACCGTTTTGGGCATGGTTGGTGCAAAGGGCGTAAGGCTGCTATAACAAGGATCAACCGATCTATAGAGGAGCAAGGCAATGGCACTGTCAAAGCAGGAAAGAATTTATTACGGCGGCGGTTTCATCTTCGGCATGGTAATGGCGATCGTATTAGGGATATTGGCCGGTACCGATGAAGGTAACCGAGCAGCATATATCACCGGCTCAGTCGGTGCAGGAATTGCTGGTCTTGTTTGCGGAATCATCTTTCTGATCAAGCGATGATCAGCCCTCAGTCAATGGCTAAAAGTGCTCGCCAGAGGTTTAGTGGTGGCCGACGCCGAGTCCGTTGGCGGCGGCAGGGCGTAAATTGCACGGCTGGTGCCCAATAGCATTCGCGGTAGCGCGACTAAGTACCCCATTTCGTAAGTACGCCTACGTAATGAAATCGATGCATTTTGGGTCATGGCAAGGCGCAAACCGCAGCGATACCGGGTGGTATCGCGAGGATTTGCAACGCCGCCATGGCCCGAAAGGCGCGATTTCATGTGGGTGTATTTGCGAAATGGCGTACTAAGGTAAGGTGCCAAGGGGCTTCAGCTGCCTTATCGCGCTGTGAGGCCCAGTCGTCTGGTTTGGCGACCGGACGATTGTTCGGGTGCCCGCGCTTGGAGCTCTTCGATGACGACCACCGGGTAGGCGCAACGGTTTTATGAGTTGCATAGACGCGAGTGCCCTATGGATCCCGGCCCTGCACGCATCCACACAACGCATGTCCTGGGCATAGACCTGGGTGGCAGCAAGATCGAGGCGCTGCTGTTAGACCGCCAAGGGCGCGACTTGTGGCGGCGGCGGGTTGCCACACCACAAGGCGACTATCGCGCGACTTTGCAGGCGATAACAGCGCTGGTGACCCAAGCTGAAACACAGACCGGCGCGACGGCCATCAACGTCGGCATAGGCACACCGGGCAGCGCTACTGCCAGCGGCCTGATGCGCAACGCCAACTCCACCTGCTTGAACGGGCAAGCCTTGCAGCGCGATTTGGAAGCGCTGCTACAGCGCCCGATCCGACTGGCCAACGACGCGAACTGCCTGGCGCTGTCCGAGGCCACCGATGGCGCAGGGGCAGGCGCAGACGTGGTGTTCGCCGTCATCTTGGGCACTGGCGTCGGTGGCGGGCTGGTCGTGCACGGCCGGCTGCTGCCAGGCGCGAACGGTTTGGCGGGGGAGTGGGGTCACAACCCATTGCCTTGGGCCGAGCCTGCCGACATACACGCCGCTGACTGCTACTGCGGTCAGCGCGGTTGCATCGAGACTTGGCTCAGCGGGCCGGCGCTCGTGCGTGACCACACTGCCCACGCTGCCATAAGCCATCAGACTTTGAGCGTGCCGGAAATTGCGCAACGCGCGGCCCAAGGCGACGCCGCCTGCGACGCCAGCTTAAAGCGTTACGAAGCTCGCTTGGCGCGCGCGTTGGCAGCGGTGATCAACCTGCTCGACCCGCAGGTCATCGTCATCGGCGGTGGGCTATCGCAGCTCGACCGCTTGTATGTCAATGTGCCCAAGCTGTGGGTGCGGCATGTGTTCTCCGCCGGCCCGTGGCAAACGCTACGAACCAAGCTGTGCAAGAGCGTGCATGGCGATTCGTCGGGGGTCCGCGGGGCCGCATGGCTGTGGCAAAGCGCGGATTTCGGGGAAAACTGAGCATTGCCACGACACAGGTAGGCGCCGATGACATTTCTATCGCCTCTATCGCAGCGAGGCTGCTCACACTTTCACTTCCGACAAAACCCGGTGCACCAATGCACCGAGTGCTTCTAAAGTATTTTCTTTCTGAAGCACACCACGCACTCCGGCCTGAGAGGCTGAGAGTTTTTCTCCGCCCCCGGCGCGTGAGCCGGGGCTGTGGTGCGTTCTCATGTTGTGGGCTTGCCGATCGACACCGCTCTTTTTTCAACCACGAGGCGCAATACCAAGCGCACTGCTTTGTGAGCATCGAAGGGCTATCCATGCCCCGTCAAGCACGATCGATCTGTCAGCCGAGAGACACGGACTGGTCGACTGAGGCCGATCTGACCGGGGCGTAGAGTTGCGGCGTGCGCAAACCGATAATGCGCGCTGTTTACCTCCCCCTTCCTTCCGTGTAAGACTCGACCGATGACGACACGCCGCGTTTTTGTGGTCCAGATTGCTGCGCTGGCTCCCTGCTGTGCGGTGTGGGCGCGCCCGGTTCGTTTGCTAGACAATCCCCTGCGCGTGGGTGTTGAACGGGCGTTGTTCGACGGTGGATTGGCAAAGCGCTTGCAGCGCGCCTTCGCGCGTGATGCCGGTATTGCGGTCCAGATTGTCCCGGGTGCCAGCAGTGGCCTGCTCGAGGCACTGGAGCGTGGCGAGCTCGACGCCACCTTGACCCACGCCCCCGCGATCGAGGCCCGTCTCAAACAACTAGGCCTGGCACAAGACGGACGTTGCGTGGCACAAACCGATTTCGTGATCGCGGGGCCACTGCGAGGTGGCCTGACCCGCAGCCGCGACGCTACGGCCACTCTGTCGCAGATCGCACAAAGAGGCATACCGTTCCTGACGCGCAACGACGGGTCGGGCACACACTTGGCTGAACAAGCACTATGGCGCGCCGCGGGTGTTGCGCCCACAGCGCCTTGGTACCAACCCTTAGACGGCGAGGCGGGAACACTGGTACTGCAAGCCAAGGCGCGTGGCGCTTGCGCGCTGATCGACCGGGCTTCGCTGCTAGCGGGCGGCCGTCTCAACCGTTCCTGGGGCGTGCTGGCCAAGGGCGATCCGCGGCTGGTGACGCGTTTTTGCTGGCTGCGCGGGTTTCGTTCACGACACCCGGCCGCCAAACTGTTTGGACAGTGGATCGTCCGACGGCAGGGGCGTGCCGTCGTGGCCGATACACCTGGGTATGACCCGGTCACGTAGCCCCCCGGCCGGCCAAGTCCTGCACTTCACACCGCAAAACCACGGTGCCGACGAGCTTGCGCCGCCGCGCACCATCAAACTGCGCCTGTGCTCCACCACGGTGATCACCAGGGGTTGCCTGACCCGTGAGATGACGCCCTTGCGTTTGCAAGTTCACCGGTAAGTTGATGGCATTGCGCTCGGGTGGTGACACCCGCCTCGCTGTGGGCGCGGCAGGCGGGACGTTCGTGTTGTGCGTTGTCTACGCGAAGTAGACTTTGTGGAGACTGTTGGTGCCACCACGAGCCGTGCCAAAGGTGACTTCAGCGCCCATAATCCCCGTAGGAGAGTCCAATTTCATGAAGACTGCCCTGATCCTGAACGGACCCAACCTGAATCTGCTGGGAACGCGCGAGCCCGAGATGTACGGCAAGCAAACATTGGCCGACGTTGAGGCGCTGTGCCGCGTTGCCTGCCAGACCCACGGTTACGTGCTCGACTTCCGGCATTCGAACCATGAAGGCGTACTGGTCGACTGGATCCAGGAGGCGGGTCGTGCCTACGCTGAAGGGACACTGGCCGGCGTCGTGTTCAACGCCGGTGCCTACACGCACACTTCGGTAGCACTGCACGACGCGATCAAGGGCGCTGGCGTACCGGTGATAGAGCTGCACATCTCCAACGTACATGCCCGCGAGCCATTTCGCCACCACTCTTACCTATCACCCGTTGCGAGGGGGGTGATTCTCGGGCTGGGTGTGCAGGGCTATGCGCTGGCCATTGCCGGCTTGGCGGGGCTGTTACGCTGAGTGAAAATCCTTGCTCGAAAATGGGAAACACAACGGTCGCTTCCGCGTCTCTAGAGAATTCTGCGCGGATGCGCAAGCGCTTCGTGCGCCGCGTGCAAGCGCCGCACGAGCACGCGTATGAAGGCGTCGTCGAACAGGTGGCGGCAGCTGGGCCCTACTTGCGCAAGCTTTTCGGGCGTGAATGAAATCGTGGTGCAGGGCTGGGACACGATGACATCTGCACTGTGGCGCCGCAGGTCGGGGCTGGGCGCCAGGTAGACCATCTCGCCCACCGAAGCGCCGCTGCCCAGCTCGGCGACTTTGTTGCCGTCACGGAATACCTCCACGGCGCCTTGCGCAATGATGTGGAAGGTGCGCCCTTCTTCACCTTTGCGGTACAAGCTGTGCCCGAAGGGAAAACGATTCCAGCGCGCGCGGTGCACGACCTCCCACAACTCGACATCACCAAAGCGGCTGAAGAAATCCAAACTGCGCAGCATATTGAAGCGCTCGGAGTCGAGCACGCCTTGCAACTGACCGCGCGGCACATCGCGGTTGGTGATCAGTGCCGACAGCGCTTGCGAGAAAGCGTCCCAATCAGGGTAGCGATCCGTGCGCTGTTTGGCCAGCGCCCGCAGAATGACTTCGTCCACCATGGGGCTGACGTTGTCGCGCAGCTCGCTGGGCCGAGCGGGCTGCTGGTTGAATATCTGGTTGACCAGCGCAGATTGCTCCTGCGCATCAAACGGTGGACGGCCGGTGATGAGGTGGTAGAGCACTGCGGCCAGTGAGTAAATGTCGGCGCGGCAATCGAGCGTTGAGCCGTCGAGCTGTTCGGGCGACATGTAGGCCAAAGAGCCGACTCGATAGACCTGCGTCACGTCGGACTTGAGGTTGAGCACGCTACCGAAGTCGCTCACCTTGATGCTGCTGATATTGCCCGCCTTCAACTCGACCAGGATATTGGCTGGCTTGACGTCGCGGTGGATCAGGCCCTGGCGAAACACATAGCTGAGCGCCATGGCGCACTTGAAGCCAATTTCCACGATCAGCTCGAGCGACTGCAATTGATCGGCGCGGCAGTAGGGGCGTAGCGTGCCGCCGTCGACATACTCCATCACGATGTAAGGCGCCTCGGGGTCGGCTACAGCATCGAAGATCTGCACCACGTTCGGGTGTTGCAGACGGTCGACCAATGCGGCTTCGGCGGCAAAGAAGCGTTCGAAGTAGCGGCCTTCCTTGGCATCGAGCAGGGCGCTGGCGCGGACGCGTTTGACCGCCACGTCAAGACTTCGAAAGTCGTCGCGACACAAAAACACTTCACTGGTCGCGCCTTCACCCAGAAGACGCAACACGCGGTACTTGCCGATGTGTTGCGGCAGCGCTGCTGTATCGGGTAGGTCGGTAGGGGATGCGGATTGGGACATGGCAACCTGTCGGGCGAACGGGACGCCTGCCTGAGGTTTGTATTATCGCCATGCGCAAAAGGTCCTCGGAAAAGTAGAATTGGCGAGTGATCAGAGTCAAGCAGGAACTGCTCGAAGCGCTCGCCGACGCGTTGGCCGAGTTGGCCCCAGAGCACCCGTTGAAGGTTGCCTTCGAGTCGCCAAAGCAAGCCAGCCACGGCGATCTGGCCTGCACGGCAGCGATGCAGTTGGCCAAGCCACTGCATAAGAACCCGCGTGAGCTCGCGCAAGTGTTGGCCGCCTCGCTGAAGAACCGCCGGCCCGTGCAGCGCTGGGTCGATACGATGGAAGTGGTCGGCCCTGGCTTCATCAACCTGCGCTTGACGCGTGCGGCCAAGCAGACCGTGGTAACCGAGGTGAATGACGGCGGCGCAAGTTATGGTAGCCAGCCCGCCAGGCATGGAGCCGACGGTGCCGACGACAAGTTGTTGGTCGAGTTTGTCTCGGCCAATCCAACCGGCCCGCTGCATTTGGGCCACGCACGCCAGGCTGCGCTCGGCGATGCTTTGTGCAACCTGTTCGAAACGCAGGGCTGGCAGGTTACGCGCGAGTTCTACTACAACGATGCAGGCTCGCAAATTGCCACACTCGGCCACTCAACACAAGCACGCATCAAGGGGCTCAAGCCGGGTGAGGCGCAGTGGCCCGATCCTGCTTACAACGGTGACTACGTTGCCGACATCGCGGCTGAATTCATGGCCAAGAAG
>JAOTTZ010000095.1 GCA_029864165.1 Burkholderiaceae bacterium | reverse complement strand
AACACGTACATACGAGCCGAGGAGAGCGAGATTCTTTCCAGCTTCGGCGACTTGACACTGATCCAGCTCATCGTCGAGCGCGGCCCGGATGCGGTGAATTCACTGCCCAAGGGCATCAGGCGCAGCGAGGGGGCGGTGGCCGAGACCGTCGAGAACAATGTGCGCAAGCTCATCATCAAAGAGTCGCCGGTGGACCCGGAGTACTACGAGAAGATGTCCAAGCTGCTGGACGCGCTGATCGAGCAGCGGCGCCAGGGAGTGGTGAGCTACAAGGAGTATCTGGAAAAGATTGCCAAGCTGACCAAGGCGGCAACCATGCCGGGCGGCGCGACGGGCGCTTATCCGCCGAGCGTGAAGACAGCAGCGCAGCGGGCGCTCTACAACAACCTGGGCAAGGACGGGGGGTTGGCGCTGGCGGTGGATGCGGCGGTGCTGAACAGTCTTCAGGACGACTGGCGCAATAACTCGGGCAAGACAAAGCGCGTGCGCAACGGAATCAGGGCAGTCCTCGAAGAGGCTTTCGCTGCCGCGCAAACTGCCGGCTTCACGGGTGTCAAGCAAAGCAGAGAAACCTACAGCGTGGAAGCTGAAACCACGCGAATTCTCGATCTAGTGAAAAACCAGCATGGCTACTGACAGCCACCACTTGACTGTCGGCGGCGTCAAGGTGGACGTGGTGCGCAAGGACATCAAGAACCTGCACCTTGGCGTATATCCGCCGCATGGCCGGGTGCGCGTTGCCACGCCTCTGGTGGTAAGTGATGAGGCGGTGCGACTGGCGGTGATCGACAAGCTGGGGTGGATCAAGCGACAGAAAGCCAAGTTCGCCGGGCAGCCGCGCCAGTCGCAGCGCGAAATGGTCAATGGCGAAAGTCACTACTTCCTCGGGCAGCGGTATCGCCTGCGCGTGCGCGAACAAGATGCCCCGGCCAGGGTCGCCGTGCGCGGGGTGGCTAGCATCGATTTGTTCGTGCGCGCCGGCACCAGTCCAGACCAGCGGGAAGCTGTCTTGTTGCGTTGGCATCGTGAGCAGCTCAAAGCGCTGATCGCGCCCTTGCTGGAGCAGTGGCAGATGATCGTCGGCGTTCAGGTCGCCGCCTGGGGCGTCAAGAAGATGAAAACCAAGTGGGGGAGTTGCAATGCGAATGCACGGCGGGTGTGGTTCAACCTGGAGCTAGCCAAGAAGCCCGTGCAATGCCTTGAATACATCGTGGTGCACGAGCTGGTGCATCTGCGCGAACGCAATCACGGCGAGCGCTTCACGGCGCTGATGGATGCGTGCCTCCCGCGATGGCGGCAATGTCGGGAGATGCTGAACAAGACGCCGCTGGGGCATGAGGCGTGGCGTTGCTGAACGGCGCGCATATCTAGATAACGGGCTGCCGCGAGAGTTCCCCGAGCAGCGAGGTTTACGGCTTAACCTTGCGGCCAACGAGACAAGGTAATATGTTAGCTTTATCGCCAGTCCGGGCGGGTGCTTGTGCCCTGCCTAGTACGCCGTTGAGGAGAGTATCTGTGGATAATGCACACTGCCGCCTGCATGAACTGATTGACAAGAAGTGCGTAATACTGCGCGATGAGCCAGTCACCCTAAGCAATGGTGCCTTGTCGCACTTCTATTTTGACTGCAAGGCGGTTACCCTGGATGGTGAGGCGTTGTCGCTCATCGCAGACGCCTTCTTGGCGGAGATTCGGGAGCTTCCGGTGTCGCCAGTCGCAATCGGCGGGTTGACCATGGGCGCCGACTTCATCACGGCAGCGGTCGCAATGAAGGGATTCGAGCGCGGTCTGGGAACCATTCATGGATCGATTGTCCGCAAGGAGCCAAAAAATCACGGCACCATGAATCACATCGAGAATGAACTGCCAGTCGGCACGCCAATCGTTGTCGTCGATGACGTAATCACAACCGGCAGTTCGACCAAGCTGGCGTGCGAGCAGTTTGTCGATTCCGGCTATAAGATTGTCGGGATCATTGCACTCATAGACCGCGAGCAAGGTGGGCGTGAGACATTGGAGCGTGACTACGGCCCAGTCAGGGCAATCTTTAAGAAGAGCGATTTTCCGAAAATATCCGCACATGAACAAACAGCAGTTCATCGACAAGCTGCGTGACCACGTTGGAAGGCCCTTCAGCGTCTTGACGCTTGAGGGAATTCGTGACGTTTGTGTGGAATTCCTGGGAGGAAACGAGCCTCATCCTGCGTCGGATTTGATCGCGGCCTTTACGCTGAAGGGCGTTGTCAGCGCCGCTCTTCACCATATCGACGCAGCGGGTGTGCCAGAAGTCAAGAAGATAAACGCCTTAGAGGCGCGATTCTGGCCTCCGATTTTGGGTTGTGTTCAGGCATTGGAACAGGCAGACACGGGTGATGAATCCGTAAAGGACGCTCTTGCCGCAGCGATCAGTTCGATCTTTCGCCAAGCGCGAGCGGAAGGTGTGCCTAAGCGATAGGGCCAGTGTATTTTCTGTGTAATCCGGCAGAGAAAACCACACAAAAGGCGGGAAGAAACGGGAACCCCGCAAGGCGTCGGCCCTTCACTGAACCCTTAAAAATCAACACCCTGGGAAGACGCGAGAATCGGCGGGATGGCTCGCAACCAACACTGAAAATCCGTGTGTCGGTGGTTCAATTCCGCCCCGGGCCACCAATCGACGTGATCGCCTAGGCAGTTCGCCTATTTGATAAATGGACGGCCGAAAGAGAAACACCGCGATGAATCTCACGATTAGTCGGACAACGGCCAGACGCGCGATGGGTGCGCCTCATCTGTCCATTTAACAGGTTAGGGTGCATCAGTGACCGCACCAGCCGAACTTTGTCGCCGCCCTTGGCGCGATCGTCGTCGCGGTCATTGCTGGCTTGGTTTCATTCATCGTCTCTGTGCTGTCTAAGGATCAGAAAACTTCTGAGTTCCGGCAGGCCTGGATCGACGCACTGCGCGTAGACATTGCGGACTTCGTATCCAAGAACCTTGCGTTCGTCGATGCAATAAAGATTGAGGGTACGCGGCCCAATGCAGGCGAAGGACTTGGCGAGTACATCCATAGTGAATGCTTCAAGGAGATGCTTGACGTTGAAGCCACTCGGGCTCGAATCCTACTTCGACTAAATCCGATGGAACACGTTAAGCTCATTCAACTTGTCAACAACGTGTATGGCAAGTCTGACGTCACCAAACAAGATGAGCATCAGTCCCTATCCAAGAGAGTAGAAGCATTGATACATGAGAGCCAAGAAGTCTTGAAGTACGAGTGGGGGCGAGTCAAGACTGGTGAGCCTATTTTCCGGATCACCAAGTGGGTGGCTCTTGCCACCGCGCTGGCTGCAATAGTTGCCGCCGTCTGGTACTTCACCGACCACTGGGAGATTGCGTATGCGCTCTAATCCCGTATCGAGCGGGCCTCCGCCGGCCAGCCGCTACGGGCGGCGGTCCATGCCACCCTGCGACGCGAGCCGGCTCCGGCCGTTCATGTCATACGTCTGGCGTAAAGAGACATGATGTACCGGATCACACTTCTGCTCGCCTTTATCGCTCTCCCATTGCGCGCGGCAGATCCCCTGGGCCTCGCTGTCCCCGGCGTCGACGGTAACGTTTTTGCAACGACGAAAGCTTCTACCATCGAAATCGTCGCGACAAACGGGGAAAGCCATGCTCCGCTGCGTTTCACATGGATTACCGTCGAGCGACGAGGTGGGGACGGATAGTTTGCGGTTTTTCGGGTTGACATCCAGTGTGAGTGCGATGCGATGTGCAAGAAATCACCTGTTAGCCTGGAATACGGAGCGTCGCTGCGCGCGACTTGGGATTTGCGCTCGAGCGACTGTCAGAACGCGGGCCAAGGGGTGTATCGCATTGCGGTTATCGATCGATACTCCGATGCAACTTCCGGGTATGTTTATCACGGCGTTTCGAAAGAGTTTACGATCTTGGAGTGAAGGACGGCCCAACAACCGGGTGCAGGCGACGTGCCTCTCAGCGTGCGCCTGACCTTGCACGTTGAACCTCACCGCAACGTCGTGCTCATTGACTGGGCGCGAGTTCGGTGCTGGCGCAACGGCTGCTGTATCCTTACTTCGTGAAAGTCAGCGAAATACTGCGCATGCTCCAATCGGACGGCTGGAGTCTTGCTGCCACACGTGGAAGTCACCGGCAGTTTATGCACCCAAACAAGCCTGGCCGCGTTACAGTTCCAGGAAAACCCAGCGACGATCTTGCGCCTGGAACTTTGAATAGCATCCTCAAACAAGCCGATCTGAAAAAGTGAGTTCGTATGCGATATGCCGTTGTCATTGAAAAAGCAGAAGGCAATCTCTCAGCCTATGTTCCCGACCTACCAGGCTGCGTAGCTACTGGCGTCACGGCGCGAGAAGTGGAAGCCGAGATACGAGAGGCCATCGCTTTTCACCTCGAAGGTTTGCGCGAAGACGGTTTGCCAATTCCCGAACCAACCAGCCAAGTTGAGTACATCGAACTTGCTGCGTAGCAGTGGAGACGTAGCGGACGCCCAGCCGCGCAATCAATCGGGTTCCGAAAAAGACTACGCTTTTGCTCCGCCGGTTGCTTTGAACTTTAAACACGGCTTTTCACGGCCCTGAGTTTCGCTATGGGTTGTTCTGCGGGCACGATCCAAGAAGGACGAGAGCCGCGCGAAGCCCCGTGTGTCGGTGGTTCAATTCGGCCCCGGCAAATCAACGGCTTGTATGCGCTGCGGCGCTGCAAGCCGTTCTCACTGGTGTGTCCCCGGTGTGACGAAGCCGGACGCTGCAGGTGGCCGCTTGCTCGGCACCAACGAAAAATCGCGAAGAGGTGGGTCGAGTAAGGTGACCGAACGCCTGCGGCCAGCGATTCCGCTACAGTCGAACGAATGAACCGACTGAGCGAATATCTGAGCCAACACATCGGCATCGAGTTGTGGGTGGCATCCTTGATCGCCATCGCCCTCGTGACTCTTGTTCTCAATCAGGTCGCCCAAGTGATGTTGCGCCACGCCGCAGTGGTGACCGGCAAAACCTCCACGGTCTGGGACGACGCTCTGATCCAGACGGCGAGCCGCCCGTTGTTAGCCGCCATGTGGATCATCGGCGCCAGCTTCATGGTGCGGGTGTTGCAGCACCAGGTCGAGCAACGCTTCATCGACGAGGCGCTTGCGGCACGCGACGTTGCACTGATTGTCTGCGTCACCTGGTTCCTGTTGCGCTTCATCGGCAAAGTGTGTCGCAACGTTATTGCCGCGCGCAAAGCCCGTGGCGAGGAAGTGGATGACACCACGGTCGACGCTCTCGGTAAACTGGCTCGGCTGCTGACCTTGGTCGTCGCCACCCTGACGGTCGCGCAGACGCTTGGTTTTCAGATCACCGGTTTGCTGGCGTTGGGTGGTGTGGGTGGCATCGCAGTGGGTTTTGCGGCCAAAGACATCCTCGCCAACTTCTTCGGTGGGTTGACGATTTATCTGGATCGGCCATTCAGCGTCGGCGAGTGGATCCGCTCGCCGGACAAGAGCATCGAGGGCACGGTGGAGTACATCAGCTGGCGCCATACTCGAATCCGCGCCTTCAACAAGAATCCGATTTATGTGCCCAACTCGGTGTTTACCAGCATCGTGGTCGAGAATCCGTCACGCATGAGTCACCGCCGCATCAAGGAAACGATCGGCGTGCGCTACGATGATTTCAGCGCCGTGGCGCCGATCGTGGCCGACGTCAAGGCGATGCTGCGAGCACACTCGGACATCGACAGCACGCAGACCTTGATCGTCAACTTCAACCAGTTCGGTGCGTCATCGCTGGACCTGATGATCTACACCTTTACCAAGACCACCGTTTGGGTAGAGTACCACCAAGTCAAGCAGGACGTGCTGCTCCAAATTGGACAAATCATCGCGCGCCACGGCGCCGAGATCGCCTTTCCGACGCAAACGCTGCACGTGCAGACCAACAGCGTTCCACAAGCAGCCGTTGCCGACGAAGCGGCCAGCACAAAGTCGTAGCTCTCTTTCGGACAGCTGGCCACAAATCCGACAAGTGTTGTGGCGTTCAACTTCACGACGGAAGCCAAAAAGCGGTGCCCCAACCATAGCGGCTTAGAAGCGAGAAAACTTCGACGCCGCGATCGAAAGTCTCGCGGTCTGTCGAGGCGCAGAATCTGACTGCCGCGAGTTTTCGGTGCGGTCGGTTCAGCCTAGTTTGACCACACACCACGCCGTGACAGCAGCGATCGGCAAGGTGGCCACCCAGGACAGCAGCACATTGCGCAGAGCATGCCAGTTCAGCGTTTTGGCGCTGGCCCCGACGCCGGCAATGGAGCCGACCGATACGTGGGTGGTCGAAACCGGCAAGCCCAACTTGCTCGCAAGCAGCACCAGGGTCGCTGTGATCAAGTTCGCCGCCAAACCCTGTGTGTGGTCCATGCGTGTCACACGTTGGCTCATTGTTTCGGCCACCTTTTTGGCATACAAGAGTCCGCCGGCAGCCATCGCTATGCCGATCAAGGCGATCGACACTCGGTGGTCAAACAGCTGAGCGGCGATAAGCAAGGCGGCCAGCTTGGGCGTGTCGTTGACGCCGCGTGCAAAACAAATCGACCCCGCAGACAGCACATGCAATCGATCTAGACCACGCGATACCGAGACTTGCACGGGAGCATCGAGGGGCTTGCAAGTCGCATCGGTGGCTACAACGACACTCGGCGCGGAATATGCGTTGAGCAGCGCGCCTTCGCCTGCCGGTACTGGGCCCGGTGCGACCAGGCAGGCGCAGTCTTTTTCGACCGCGCGCAGACGAAAGAGCCGGTAAGCCAACACACCCAACGCCGCCGCCAAAATTGGGCTGACCAGCAGTGGCAGCACAAAGGCGCCAGCCAATTGGTCAAAATGCACGTCGCCGCTGCCAA
>JAOTTZ010000094.1 GCA_029864165.1 Burkholderiaceae bacterium | reverse complement strand
ACTGGAGCACAGGCCGGACACCATGAGACAGGTGCGCAGCGCAGATCGTGCATGACCTGACCTCGGCGAGCAAGGCAGCGTGTGCAGTCATACTGCTCCTCGCTGTTGCTCGCCTCGGTGCGTCACTCTTTGCGCTCTATCAACTCGATCTTGTAGCCGTCGGGGTCGGTGACGAAAGCAATCACGGTCGAGCCGCCTTTGACCGGACCCGCCTCGCGCGTCACCTTGCCACCGTTGGCGCGAATCCGCTCACACGCCGCGTAGGCGTCTGGGACTTCTATGGCGATGTGACCGTAGGCGGTTCCCAACTCGTAGCTGCTGACGCCGTGGTTGTAGGTGAGTTCGATCTCTGCGTGCTCGGGATTGCGACCGTAGCCCACGAATGCGAGTGAGTACTTTTGCTCAGGTCGCTCTGTGGTGCGCAGCAATTGCATGCCCATCACTTGAGTGTAGAAGTCGATCGAGCGTTGCAGGTCGCCGATCCGCAGCATGGTATGGAGCAGTCTCATGGTGGGGTCTGGGTGTCACATTGCACTGGTGGGCAGGCATCCTGCCTGCGGGCTGCGATAGTTCGCCAATGATTCAGTCCTTGACATCTGGTTCTGGATCGGATTTGACCGCTTGGCCGCTGGCGTACATGTGCATGGTTTGCCGCAAGGTTTTCATGTGCAGGCGGAAGTTCGTACAACCGGAGCACATCATCACGTGCAGGCGCAGCAAGATTTTCTCGCGCCAGTGTAAGGGGCGCTCCATTTCCTGCGAGCACAGCGTGGTCACTTCTTTGCAGCTCAGCATGCCGCCTCCGTGCGCGGTCCCCAATGGTTCTCCAGGCAGCTTCGCAACTTCAAACGGGCGCGGTGTAGGATGACGTGACAATTACCAACGGAAATGCCCAGCTGCTGGCAAATTTCGTCAGACTCGAAATCTAGAAACTCCCGCATCATGAACACGCGGGCGGCGTTGGCGGGAAGATGTTCCAGGCAAGCCTCGAAGACGGCCCAGAACTGCCGGCTTTGCAACGATTCTTCCGGGTTCGGCCAGGGTTTAGGTTGCTGGCCATCGTGCCACTGGCCGCGCTCGTTGAACAGGGTTTCCAGCCGATCCTGCCAGTCCTCGTCGTCGGCGACCAGACTGGAGATGGAAACACTGCGTTCAGCGCGTCGCAGGTGGTCGATGATCCGGTTGCGCAAAATCGCAAACACCCAGGTTTTCAGCGTAGAGTTGCCGGCAAACGACTCGGCATGGCGCAGCGCGGCCTCGGTGGCTTCCTGAACCATGTCCTCAGCGGTCTCGCTGTTGCGCAGTTGCAGCCGGGCAAATCGCAGCATGTCGGCACGCAGTGAAATCAGTGCGTCGGCGTTGACCCCTGACGCGGTGCCGCGCGAGGGCGTGGTCGTGGCGACAGGCGCTCTCGACATTCAGCCTCCTCGGGCACGCCGTGCCTCGGGGCGCGCAGCGCAACAACTCGGTACACAGATGCTCACGATGGCAGCAGGACAAGATAGTGCGTTGGCCAGTCGCTGGCAGGTGGCCAGCGCGCATGTGCGCAGCCGGCCAGTATGGCCTGAGTTTCTCATACCATGGCGCGGCCACACTGTGAGAAGTCATTGGCCCCGCCGATCAGAGGTCAATGCCACCACGGACAGTTCGAACCCAGGGCAGGGCATGCGAACGTACGGTCAAAGTGCCGACCGGTTACTCCGGGCTGGCGTAGCCCGACGAGCCAGCCAATGGTCCACCGATAGCACACCGGGGCCGCTGACCATCAGGTACAGCAACACTGCAGCCCAAGTGCCATGGGTCGCGTACGCCCCAGGGTAAACAAAGACTTGTATGACCATGGTCATACCCAGCAGCGCCAGCGCAGAGAAGCGGGTGGCCAAACCGATCAAAATGAGTATGGGAAAGACATGCTCAGCCACCGCCGCCATGGGCGCCGCGAGTTCCGGGGCAATCAGCGGTACCTTGTACTCGTCTTCAAACAGCGCCACAACCGAATCGGACAGCCGGGGCCAGCCGAGACTGAATTCGCCGCTGACGATGTTGATCTTCAAGCCTGCGATCTTGGTTTGCCCAGAGTTCCAAAACACTGCTGCGATCGAGAAGCGGGCCACCATCGCCACCAGGCTGTTGGGAATGCGCTCGAATAAGCGGATGACGGATGTCAGCAGTGGTGTGATCGTGCTCATGAAAGGGTTTTCCCAGGTAGATGGACGGACGTCAGCGCGCCATGGCTTATCAAGAGCGCCAGGGTGGCCGTCAGATCGAACTGGGCCGACGCTGCCTTGGCCATGCCAGCTGCGTCGCCCAAGCAAGTGCCCTGCTGGATCGCGATGACAAAGTCTGCGGTGCCTGGCGGTAAGCGCAAGACGAGCACGTCGAGATTCTCGCGCACAACCAGCGCAGCCTCACCCGCGAACAGATCGACGGCACCGATATCGCCATCAACCTGGTGCGCAGACCAAAGCGATGCCACAGCATAAGGTGAGCGGATTACTGCCACCGAAGGATGACAAAAAAAACACAGCTCGCCGACGCGGTCTTCACACGGCAAAGCCAAACTCATTGCCTGTCTGGTCAAAGGCCTCGCATCGGCAGCGTGATAGGCGCGTACACGAGCCATCTCAAGCAATGCGACATCGGCCAGGTAGGGTAAGCGACTGGCAGGTGCGAACTGCTCGATGAACTTTGGAAACTCCTCGCCGTAGTGCACAAGAATCCGCGATCGAGGCGGCGCTTGCCGCACGAAGACGGATGCCATGGCACGAAAAAACGTCACGCCCACCAAGGCCTGCACGACAGGAAAAGTTTCCGCGATGGCGTCGATCAGTGAACGGACCACGTTGTTGCGATAGACCGCCAAACGCGGCGTTGGATCGGATGCGTTCCATGCCACGATGCCGGGCGGGCAAGGCAGGGCCGGATCGAGCAGCGCCGCGGCGAACTCTGCTTGGCTGCACGCCCTGGCCGGCGTCATACGCAACTCCACTCAACAACGTCGGCCGGTTTGAGCGTTGCTGCCTTGTGCATCAAGTCTTGCGCGCGCTGTGCCTCCGCCAGCAACGCGCTCAGCGGCGGTACGTCGTTGTCGCGCTCTAGCAATGTCGGCATGGGCCCCAGCCGCTCGATCACTTCAGCGTACAGGGCCCACACCGCGCTGTCCACCGGCGTGTCGTGGCTGTCTATGAGCAGGGGCGCGCCGGCAGCGTCCTGATCGCTAGAAAATCCGGCCAAATGAATTTCATCCACGGCGTCGAGCGGCAGATCGTTGATGAAGGCCAACGCATCGCGGCCATGGTTCACACATGACACATAAGCGTTGTTCACGTCCAGCAGCAAACCGCAGCCCGTTTGTTGCAAGATATTGCGCAGAAACCGCGCTTCGCTCATCGTCGATGCGGTGAATTCGACATAGGTCGAAGGATTCTCAAGCAACATGGGGCGCTTGAGCCGCTCTTGCACCCGGTCGATGTGTTCGCACACGCGCGCCAAAGTGGCGCAGTCGTAGGGTACCGGCAATAAGTCGTTGAAAAATGCGCCGTGTGTGGACCATGCAAGATGCTCGGAGAATGACACCGGATCGTAACGCGCGATCAAAATCGCGAGTTGGTCGAGGTGGGCTTCGTCGAGCGGGCCCTCGGAGCCGATCGACAAGCCCACGCCGTGCAGCGACAGCGGGTAGTCTTCTCTGATGCGGCCCAAATAGTGGTGAAAGGGCCCGCCGTCGACCATGTAGTTCTCGGCGTGCACTTCGAAGAACCCGATATTCGGGCGCGTGTCGAGCACAGCCAGAAAGTGCTGAGGTTTGAGCCCTATGCCAGCGCGCGCCGGTAATGCTGCCGCCACGCAGCCCGGCCGATATGTCGATGTAGACGGTCGATCACGCAGGGCAGGGCTGGTCATGGCAGACGCAGTACAAGGTTATCGACGCGGCCTTGATCAGGATTTCTTTGGGCTGAACGCTTCGAGTTGGCCGTGGCCTGTGGGCGAGGTCTTGGAAGCCGTCTTCTCGCAAGTGCCCTTGGGTGTGTATGTCCAGGCATCGCCTTGGTAGTCGACCTTGGACGTGCCGGCACAGGTGGTGCCCGGTCCGGCGGCGCAGTCGTTCTTGCCTTTGAGCGCGATACCGTAGCACTTTTCTTTGTCGCTCGCTGCCGCCGCGGCGGGCAAAGACGTGAAAGCGGCGCCTAGCGCCAGGGCGAGAGCAACCGTGGGCATAGTGACGGTGGACTGGGTCATCAGGGTCTCCTTAACGGAAAGAGGATTACAAAGAATATTCCGGCGCGGTGCCGCTACGGGGGGCAGTTCAGAAGGATAAAACGGTTTCTAACCTTCGCGTATATAGACGCATGGCTGGGCCTATTCCTTACAGCTCCTTACCGCCACCTGAGAACTATTGCGTGCTGGTCATCGTCCGCGAGCATGCTAGCCTTCCGTCTGCTGGAGAAAGATGAAGATGGGTATCCGCTTGATACGAACACCCGCTGCAATGTTGTTTGTCCCAGTGCATGCACCCCGGGCCCCGATCGCTCTGCGAGACTATATGCCCGGCGACCGACCGAGTCACATCGCGCGCTAGACGCTCGATTCTGAATATCCACCACAACACGCCCATGGCAGGCATCTTCGTTAGCATGACCGGTTGGCTGGGCGCCCGCCTGAGTCGCTACCTGAGCCAACCCAGCGGTGGTGACGGCGCCGCGTTACCGACCGACCCGGCCAAGCTCATGGCCTGCCTGCAGCCGGGCGACGTGCTGTTGGTAGAAGGCAAAGCGCGGATCAGCGTTGCAATCAAGTACCTGACGCAGTCCACATGGTCCCACGCCGCGCTGTACGCAGGCGATGTTACTGGTCTGGCCGATGCCGATGCCGATGGCTCGCCGCGATGTTTTTTGGAGGCCAACCTCCAAGAGGGTGTGCGCGCTGTCAGCGTCGCTGAGTACGAGGGTCTGCATTGCAGAGTGTGCCGCCCTGTCGGGCTGGGCGTCGCTGAGATCGACACGGTGATCGAATTCGTCAAGGCGCGCCTGGGTTACCAATACGACCTGAAGAACGTGTTCGACCTGGTGCGTTACTTGTTGCCCACGCCGCCAGTGCCCACGCGCTGGCGGCGCCGCATGCTGGCCCTTGGTAGCGGCGACCCGACCCGAGCTATTTGTTCGACCCTCATCGCTCAGGCCTTCCAGTCCGTGAGTTATCCCATCCTGCCCGTTGTTGAGTCCATTGCGTTCGAGGGTCCCGATTGCTCGCCATGCGTCAAGGAGATGCTGTACGTGCGGCACCACAGCCTGTTTGTGCCGCGCGACTTCGACGTGTCGCCCTATTTCGCCATCATCAAGCCAACGCTGGCTGCAGGGTTCGACTATCGCGCGCTGGCCTGGCAAGAATCGCATGCGCAACCCGCGTTGCCCATGGTGGCGCGCCGGTGGTGAGTCGTTCCGAAGCGACGTGACGCCAACCCTTTGTATCGTCATGCCGGTACTCAACGAGGCCGAGCACCTCGCGCCGCGTTTAGCGGCGCTACAGCGGTTTCGCAACCGAGGTGCGCGTTTGGTCGTGGTCGACGGCGGTAGCGATGACGACACGGTGGCCAACGCGCGGTCGCATGCTGATATGGTGCTGGTGGCCCCGCGTGGGCGCGCGGCCCAAATGAACGCTGGCGCTGCCGCTTGCGCCACCACTTGCGCTGCCGACGTATTGCTGTTCCTGCACGCCGATACCCGCCTGCCAGAGCAGGCAGATGTGGCAGTGCAACGTGCTTTGCTCGGACGACACGCTTGGGGTCGTTTCGACGTGCACATAGACAGCGGCCAGTTCCTGCTGCGTCTGGTCGCGCGCTTGATGAACCTGCGCTCTCGCTGGAGCGGCATTGCAACGGGCGACCAAGCCATGTTCGTCCGACAAGAACTCTTTCGCAACGTCGGCGGTTTTCCTGATATCCCGCTGATGGAGGACATTGCGATGTCGCGCTTGCTCAAGCGCCACGGCCCGCCCGCTTGTCTGCGCGAAAAGGTGATCACCTCGGCCCGTCGCTGGGAGCAGCATGGCGTGTGGCCGACGGTACTGCTGATGTGGCGCTTGCGCGCGGCGTACTTCTTTGGCGCCGATCCGGCACGGCTCGCGCTGCGTTATGGTTACCGTCCCCGGCAACCCTGAGAGCGACCTGCGCAGTGTGCAGATCGCGGTGCTGGCCAAGGCACCGATCGCTGGCCTGGCCAAGACGCGTCTCATCCCGGCGCTGGGCCCTAGCGGTGCCGCACGCTTGCAGCGGCGGCTGACGTACGGCGCTGTGCGCTGCGCGCTCGACGCACAGTTGGGCCCCGTCACCCTGTGGTGCACTCCCGACGCGCAGCACCGCTTCTTCCGCGCGCTGCACGAGACAACAGGTGTGAATTGCCTGGTGCAGCCCGACGGCGACCTGGGCTACCGCATGCACGCTGCGTTCAGCCTGCATTGCACGCATGGGCCGCTGCTGCTGATCGGCACCGATTGCCCTGTGTTGCGGCCGGCGCATTTGCAAGCGGCGGCTAGAGCATTGCGCCAAGGCAATGATGCCGTGTTTTATCCTGCCGATGACGGTGGTTACGTCCTGTTTGGGCTGCGCCGGCCGCAGCCTGTGCTGGTTGCCGGTATGACTTGGAGCACGCCCGAAGTCATGGCCGAGACCAGAGCGAGAGCGTTTGCGCACGGTTTGCAAATCAGAGAGTTCGAAACCTTGTGGGACGTTGACGTGCCATCGGACCTGCTACGCCTGCGAGCGCTGTGGGCGACCTTTTCTTGCGCGCGTTTTTGCGATCCGGGCCCCGGCGCTTCAACAGGCCCGTCGGTCATCACTTGAGCGTAGTGCAGCTGGTGCCTGCCCAGCTGAACAATGCGCAGTTTTTGGGCGAGAGATTTTGTTCATAGATTGACATCGCTCAACTTGAAATTTCACCGCCGACCATACATTGACAACACAGGGATTGCCGGTTGGGCCGGTCCCTTGAGTCTTGTGTC
>JAOTTZ010000093.1 GCA_029864165.1 Burkholderiaceae bacterium | reverse complement strand
AATGTTCGTCGTCGCTGTCGGGTTGGCGACAGTTGCCGCGAAGGAACAGGCGCGACACTGTCCGCGCTAGCTGATCTCGCTGCTCGGGTGCAACTGTGCGCAACTCGGCCAACGCCCCGTGCAGCATTTTCTGCGTCAGTCCGTGCGAAAGCGCTTTCAGCACCGTGTTCACGTCTTCTCCCGAAGCTAGCAGCTTGCGAGCGCGAGAAATCTCGACCTCACGCCAGTCGTCGACCTGGGCACTCAGCGCCTGTATCAGTGGAACGCTTGCGCGCAGATCAAGCCAATGTACGAAACTCTGCACGCCGGATTCTATGATCGCCTCAGCCTGCTCGACTGCTGCTTGTCGCTTCTCACCGGCAGACTGAACGAGCACAGACAGGTCATCTATGGTGTACAGGTAAACGTCGTCGAGACGAGCGACTTCCGGCTCAACATCTCTGGGCACCGCCAGGTCGACCATGAACATAGGCCGTTGTTTGCGCACCTTGAGCGCCCGCTTGACGGCCCCCAGACCGATGATAGGCAACGAGCTAGCGGTGCATGACACCACCGCGTCAAACTCAGCCAGGCGATGTGGCAGATCGGCCAAACGTATTGCCTCGGCACCCAGGCGCCCGGCCAGCTTCTCCCCACGCTCTAGCGTGCGGTTGGCTACGGCGAGCGCGCGTGGCGCGCGCGCTGCAAAGTGAGTTGCCACCAGCTCGATCATCTGTCCCGCGCCGACGAACAACACCTTAATTTCGCGCAGGTCCTCGAACAACTGCGAGGCCAGTCGCACCGATGCAGCGGCCACGCTGATGGAGTGGGAGCCGATCTCGGTGGACGTGCGAACCTCCTTGGCCACGGCGAACGAGCGCTGGAACAATTGGTGCAAGGTGCTCCCCAGCGTGCCGGCGGTGCCGGCCTCTCGCACGGCCAGCTTCATTTGGCCGAGAATCTGCGGTTCACCAAGCACCATCGAATCGAGCCCACTGGCGACCCGAAAGGCATGCCGCACGGCAGCACCGCCATGCAGCGCGTAAGTGTGCGTGATCAGTTGCTCGCTGCTTACGCCACCCAGGTCGGCAAGCCAATCAAGCGTCGGGCGTACCAGATCGTTGGTCTGCGCCGTTTCGGTGGCAAAGTACAGGTCGGTGCGGTTGCAGGTGGACAGCAGCGCCACCTCAGGGTTGGCCATTGTTGTTCCGGGGGCACGTTGGAGCGCAGAGTCACGAAAACCACGCAGGGTTGGTACCAGCTTCAGCAATGGGAACGCAAACCGGTCCCGTATATTGAGCGGTGCAGTCGTGTGGTTCAGGCCGAGCGCCAAGACATGCATAGACAAATTATAAAATTCGCACTGCGAAAAACCCTAGCTAGATTGCCCCCATCGGCAATTCTTAAAAAATCATAGCCTCTTGCGGTGGGCCCGATAGACGTACTCAACCACTTTGTCAACTTCCTCTTGCCTGCACTGGGTTTGGGTGTGTTAGCCACAGCCCTTGCGAAGCTGGTGTTTCGGCGCGCACTGCGGGCCGCGCGATGGGCATGTTTGGCGCTGTGGGTTTGTGCAGCGTGCGTGCTTGTTGCCGTAGGTGGTTTGCTGGTGTTCGGCCGCGACGGAACGTTGGCAACTTTGGGCGCAATGGTGTTAGCCGCTTCTGTGACGCTGTGGTGGTTCAGCTTTGGTCCTGGGCGCCGCTGAGCCGGTTCAAGCTAAGTTTCGTGGTCGTTAGCTCAACGCAGAAACGACTACAAGCAAACAACGACGGAGCATTGTGCCTGATTGCCGTGACTGCGGAGCGGAGGTGTGTGCACCGATCAAAGCAGTTGTGCGCTGACCGTTCGCTCAGACCTAGCGCCCCGTCCCTTGTCAACCTCGATGGTTGTTTGCGAGTGCTTGACCCCGAGGTGAGCGGCCATCCTGGTAACACGAAGTAACTGAGCTCAGGCGCGTAACTCCCCCTAGACGGGGGATTGCTATAGAGGTGAAGATGTGTTTTTATGCCGGTATGCGGGCTCCATTTTTGTTCAGTCACCGTTGTAACTGTTTACAATGTCAAGCATCAACGGGTGATTGGGGGTTTCGCACTGCGGGTTTTTTCAGGGCGCTACGCTCCCGCTGCTAGAGCGGTGGGGTAGTACTGTTCCCAATTATCTCAACTTGGCAAGACGTAATTTTTTGGCAATCAGTGTTTTGTTTATTTGCAAAACCATAAGGCATGGTATTCGGCCGAGCGGGGCGTGTTTTTTGTAGCTACGTATTAATATCAAACTAGGGCTCTGACCGTACGGAATGTTTGCCGCCTGTAGTTATCCATAGAGAAATTGTAAAAATATTGTTGATATTTAATCTGAGCGCAGATATATGTGTAAAGATTAAAAAGTTTAATGGGAGTTACAAGTGAAGTATATGCTGGATAAGTATTATAGTAAGCGGACCATGCTTGGATTATTCTCTGATTTTAGTTTACTTTTTATTCTGACTGCAGGCGTGATCATCGGCCAGGTTGATAGGCCGTGGGATGTCGTGCCGCTAGTGTCCGTGCTTGGGCTTGCATTGGCTTTGGGCATGTTGTTCATAAACCTGCTGGCGGGTCTTTATCGGCAAGCGCAGGGTTGTTCGTTGTTGCAATCCTGCGCGCGCGCAGCCATAGCGTTGGTTGCGACGTTGGTGATGACATACAGTCTTATGCCGGTCGATGCACTCAGCGGAGACGCCGCGATATTGGTGGTGATGATGGGCGTATCCGCGATCATAGTTCGTCGTGTCTTTGTAGAGAGGAGATCCGCGGCCGGTCAGCGCGCGGACCGGCACAAGATTCTTATTTTTGGCTCGGGGCCAGCCGCAAGGCTGGTTGGTGCGGCTCTGAAATCAGCAAACTCGGGTGTTGAGTTGGTAGGCTACGTTCCAGGCCCGAACGAAGAGCAACAGGCGGCAGCTGGATCGGACGTGTTGTTCCGGCGGGGGCCTCTGATGCAAACTGTCATGGATTTGCAAGTCAACGAAATCATCGTTGCGCTGGGTGAGCGCCGCGGCGGTAGCATGCCGCTACGCGAGTTGCTTGATTGCAAACTTCTTGGCATTAAGGTTGTCGACGCCGCCAGTCGCTTTGAGCAAACACTGGGTAAAATAAATGTTGATTACCCGAACGCAAGTTGGTTTATTTTCGGCGGTGGCTTTAATCAAAGCGCAACGCGTGTTGCATTTAAGCGATTTTGCGATATATTGTTTGCCACAATTTTGATTGCGCTAGCAATGCCCGTTATGTTCATTACGGCAATATTGATAGCGCTTGATAGCAGAGGCCCGATTTTATACAGACAGGAGCGCGTTGGTTTAAACGGCAAGACTTTTAATATTGTCAAGTTAAGAAGTATGTACGTTGACATGGAAATGGACAGCAAGCCCAGCTGGACTGTGGAAGACGATCGGCGTATTACCCGGGTCGGTAAAGTAATACGAAAGACGCGGATAGATGAACTGCCACAATTATTTAATGTTCTCAGTGGTGAAATGAGTCTTGTGGGACCTCGTCCAGAGCAACCGTTTTTTGTAGAGAGTTTGACTCGTGATATTCCATATTATGCAGTTCGCCATAGTGTAAAACCTGGTATAACTGGGTGGGCACAAGTTAGGTATCAATATGGGGCTACGGTCGAGGATACCATAGAAAAGCTACAGTACGACTTGTACTATGTCAAGAACCACAATCTTTTATTGGATCTATTTATCTTGGTTGATACTATCGTTGTGGTTATCACAGGTAGAGGCGCACGTTAACAAGCAGCAACGGAACGGTGGCATTACTGCCAGGTGAACTAGCCGTTTGGATCCAGTTTTCTGCTGTTCATCGATGTGGTAACGGTTGATCTCACAACCTACGGCTTTGTGCTTGTAGCGTTGGCCCACACCGCTTTAGCGGTTCAATTGATCCGGGCGGGGTATTTCCGCGCCTCAAGCGGGACAACTCAGCTGGCGTTTGCCGGGGCGGTGGTTACTACTGCTGCTTGGGGATGGGCTGGCTACGCGGCGCAGTATTTCCAGGATGCTGTTTCTCAGCTTGCCGGTTCCTTTTTCGACCTACTTCGATACAGCCTCTGGTTTGTATTCTTGCTGAGCTTAATTTGGCCGCACATACATGAAGCGCGGCGCAGCAAGCTGTTCATGCTCGTACCGGTAGCCGGCGTCCTGGTTCTAGCTGGTATTTTTTCCGTGATAGCTGGTGCGAGCAGTTTGTTCGGCAATAGCGGTTTCGCCCGTCTGTTGCTACTCAGTTTCATGGCACTGCCAGTCTTTGGTATGGTGCTCGTCGAGCAGATATTCAGGAATGTTTCCGATGATTTACGGTGGAGTACGAAGCCACTTTGTCTTGGCCTTGGGTGTGTCTTCATCTATGACTTGTTCATCTACTCGAATGCCGTTTTGTTTGGCCACTTTGATAGTGATTCTTTGAGTGTTCGCGGTGGCGTTCACGCTGTGTCTGCGCCTCTGTTGCTAGTTGCTTCGAGACGGCACGCCGACGACTGGGTTGGGAAAGTTCAGTTGTCGCGCAGCGCGGCCTTTCACTCCACGACATTGTTGTTGGCCGGTGGTTACCTGCTTTTTATTTCAGGAATTGGCTATTACGTTAGATATTTCGGGGGTGAGTGGGGTCGTGCCTTACAGTTTGGGCTCTTGGCCGTCGGTTTGTTGTGCCTTGGGATATTTGTGCTGTCTGGTACGGTTCGCTCTAAGGTGCGGGTGCTGGTGCACAAGAATTTCTTTAGGTATCGTTATGACTATAGAGAGGAGTGGCTTCGTTTTACCGCAATGCTTTCGGCTAGAAGCGCTCCGCATGAGGTCGGCGGGCTGGTTATCAAGGGATTGGCCGATATGATTGAGAGCCCAGCCGGAGCGCTTTGGGCTAAAGGGCAGGATGACGAAGGGTTTGTTCAAATAGCCAACTGGAACACGCCGCGCAGTGCCGAAAGGTTGGCCGTTGATTCTGGCTTCGCTAAGTTTCTCCTAGAGAAGAGTTGGATCGTAGACATCGGTGAGTACAAGGCCCATCCACAGCGCTACGGTCAATTGGAAGTCCCTACGTGGATCTTGTCGGGCCCCGCGTATTGGCTGGTGGTGCCGCTCATCGTGGGTGATGAGCTGATCGGCTTTGTAGTGCTGGCGCAGTCTCGGGCCGCGGTAGACGTGAATTGGGAAGTGACGGATTTGCTGAAGACGGCCAGCAGACAGGCGGCCAGTTTTCTCTCGCAGATGCAGGCGACCGAGGCGCTGCTGGAAGTGCGCAAATTTGAGGCGTTTAACCGGATGTCGGCATTCGTGGTGCATGACCTCAAGAACATCATCACTCAGCTCTCACTGATGCTCAAGAATGCTAAGCGGCTGCACAACAACCCTGAGTTCCAGCATGACATGTTGGTGACTGTAGAAAGCTCACTGGAGAAAATGAGGCAGCTTATGCTCCAACTGCGAGAGGGTCACAAGCCGCCCGGCGGGTCTAGCGGCGTTGACCTCGTTCCGATTGTGCGGCGCATCGAGGCGGTGGCGGCCGGTCGGGGTAGGACGCTCGAACTGCAGGTGCTCGACCGGCTCGTCACGCGCGGGCATGAGGAGCGTATCGAGCGCGTGCTCGGGCACATTGTCCAAAACGCTTTCGATGCAACAACTCCGTCCGATCGTGTGTGGCTAAAGCTCCAAAGGGCGAGTGGTCAAGCCAAGTTGGAAGTGGGCGATACTGGGCATGGTATGTCACCGGACTTTGTTCGTACCCGTCTTTTCAAGCCATTCCAGACTACTAAGACAAATGGGATGGGAATCGGCGCCTACGAGAGCGCACAATACTTGCAGGAGTTGGGGGGCAACATATCTGTTGTCAGTGAGGTTGACCGCGGGACCGTCGTGACTATCGGGATGCCTTTGTTCGAGTCTCATAGAGAGTCGGACTTGAGCGCGCTAGGCGCAAGATGACGTCGGGCAAGCTCCCGCAGTTACTGATCGTCGAGGACGATCTTGCCTTGCAAAAGCAAATCAAGTGGTCTATCGATCGGTTCGACTCTGTAACTGCTGAAGATCGTGAATCCGCATTGCTGCAATTTCGGCGGCATTCGCCGGCGGTGGTGACAATGGATTTGGGCCTGCCGCCCGATCCGGATTCTGTCTCAGAGGGATTTCAGCTATTGGAGCAAATTCTCGAGATCGACCCTAACGTCAAGGTTATTGTGCTCACCGGCCAGAACGATCAGGCCAACGCGTTGCGAGCCGTTGCGCTCGGCGCCTATGATTTCCTTGCAAAACCGTTTGAGCCCGAGTTGCTCAGCATGATCATCGAGCGAGCGCTCAGATTGTTTGATTTGCAAAGTGAGAATCGTCGCCTTCAAGCATTACATCAGCCCGATGCCCTTTCGGCTTGTTTGACCCGCGATGCGACGATGTTGCGGGTTTGCAGGACCATAGAAAGGGTTGCATCGAGCAATGCGTCGGTGATGTTGCTTGGAGAAAGCGGCACCGGAAAGGAGGTGTTGGCGCAGGGGTTGCACGAGTCGTCAAAGCGAAGCGGAAGGTTTGTTGCTATCAACTGCGCTGCAATCCCTGAAAACCTGCTTGAAAGCGAGTTGTTTGGGTTTGAGAGAGGCGCTTTCACCGGTGCATCAAAGACCACCGTCGGAAAAATTGAAACCGCCAACAACGGTACCTTGATGCTGGATGAAATCGGCGACCTCCCGCTTCCCTTACAGTCAAAGCTGTTGAGATTTTTGCAGGAGCGCACTTTCGAGCGTATTGGTGGGCGCGAAGAAATCGCTGTTGACGTACGTGTGGTGTCAGCGACGCACCAAGACTTGCAGGGGCGGATCAAGGAAAACAGCTTCCGGGAAGATTTATATTATCGCTTGGCTGAGATTGTCGTTGACATCCCGCCGCTCAGGGAGCGGCCTGGCGACGCCGTTTTACTTGCCCACGCTTTTTTGAAGCGCTTTGCGCAGGAACAGCATCGCAACTCGATGGTACTGAGTAACGATGCACTGACCGCGAT
>JAOTTZ010000092.1 GCA_029864165.1 Burkholderiaceae bacterium | reverse complement strand
TGCTAGCATCCAGCAATGCGGACAGCTTGTCGTACTCAACGATGACCCATTCGGGCGTAAGTTGGGTCGCAAACTTGATGCGTTCAACGGCGTCCTGATCGGTGGGGTCGGCTCCGCCGATAAAGAGACGGTTACCTCGTCTGCTCAATACGACAATGTGGTACTGCGCTGCCAGCTTGCTGTCAATGACGCCCTTGGGTAAGCGCTGCGCGTCGACGGCCGACAGATCCAACAACGGCAGGGCCAATGCGGTCGACAGGGTATGAGCAAGGTCGGCCGGCGATACCGCATTGGCGCCGATCACCGACGCAATGAAGCTTGCGCGTCTTTCTTTGGCGCTGCGAACCAAATCCTCGGCGCTCTTGGCGGTTAGCTTTCCAGCGTGGACCAACACCCTGGCAACGCCAGAGAGGGTCGATTGAGGTGCATCCGCCAAGGTATCCACAGCCATATGTGCCATTTCACGAGGTGAGCGACTTTGAATCATCGCCGATTCACCTTACCCTGTAAACCTGTAACAGGCGCCTAAAAAGCAACAAATCACAGCCATGAAAAGTCCGATCGAGCGATACGCTGTGGTACCCGGTAGCTGCGCTTAAACACGCGGTGACGGCAATGCTCTGGTCGGGGTGAGAGGATTCGAACCTCCGGCCTCTACGTCCCGAACGTAGCGCTCTACCAGGCTAAGCTACACCCCGTTGTGGTGTGGCGGGGGGCGTTCACCACCACAGTAGCCCAACGCCTAAAACGAACGCTCCACCGACCGAACGCATAATTCTAGCAAAGCGTCGCGCGCCGGCGACTCGGGCAACCCGGCTAGGCTCGCGCCGGCTCTTTCAGCTTCGTCACGAGCGGCCTCGCGAGTGGTGTCGAGCGCCCCAGTACGGCGCACGATCGCTACGATTTCGGCGAGCTTGGTCACTTCGCCGAGCTTAATGGCATTCCTGATCAGCGTCCGCTCCGAGGCGTTGCCGCGTGCCATCGCCACCAGCAACGGTAACGTGGCTTTGCCCTCGCGCAGATCGTTGCCCACGTTCTTGCCCAGTTGTAAGGTGGCGCCCCCATAGTCGAGCAAATCGTCTACCAACTGAAACGCGGTGCCAATCGAGCGCCCATAGTTGGCGCAGGCCTCCTCCGCCTGTGCGTCGGCGTGCGCTAGCAAGGCGCCCAAGCGAGCGCTGGCTTCGAACAGCTTGGCTGTCTTGAATCGGATCATGCGTAGGTAAGCATCCACCGTTAAGTCGGGGTCATGCATGTTCATCAGCTGCAGGACTTCCCCCTCGGCAATGCGATTGGTCGCGTCCGCCAACACCTCGAGTACGCGCATCCGATTGACCGATACCATCATCTGGAAGGCGCGCGAATACAAAAAATCGCCCACCAACACACTCGCCGCGTTGCCAAACAAAGCGTTTGCGGTCTCGCGGCCTCGCCTCAGGCTGGCTTCATCCACTACGTCATCATGCAACAAGGTGGCGGTGTGAATCAATTCGACGGTGGCTGCCAACTCGAATCGCTCAGGCCCGGTGTACCCCAGGGCTCTGGAGAACAGCAAAACCAACTGTGGCCGAATGCGCTTGCCGCCGGCGCTGGTGATGTAGTTCGAGACCTGGTTGACGAGCGTCACGTCCGATACCAATCGGGCGCGAACGACGGCGTCGACCAACTCCAACTCGGCGCTCGCTGTAGGTACTGCGATAGGCGCCTGTGTGGGCAAAGTTTGGAATAAGGAGTGCAAGCTGAACTCAGTATACGGACGTAGATTATAGAAACCATGCTACCGACTGCGGGCGGTGTTGCAAACAACACCGCTCGGATTTTTGTCCGTCTGCCGACACTGCCGGCGCCCGCATGTGTCGGGGTTAGCTGCCAGATGCTAAAATTCAGAAAACTAACGGGCGGCAAGATTGACCAGTCGTCCACAACGCAAAGTTGAGGGATCCCATGTACGCGGTGATAAAAACCGGTGGCAAACAGTACAAAGTTGCCCCAGGCGAGAGAGTCAAGATTGAGCGCGTTGCCGCGGATGTTGGCCAGACGATCGTGATTGACCAGGTTTTGGCTGTCGGCTCAGGCACAAGTCTGTTGGTGGGGACGCCGTTGGTCGCTGGAGCAAGTGTAAATGCCAAGGTGCTAGCGCAAGGCAGGCACGACAAGGTGCGTATTTTCAAGATGCGTCGCCGGAAGCACTATCAGAAACATCAAGGTCACCGTCAGAATTTTACAGAAATCGAAATCGGCACGGTTAACAGCTGAGTGGGTTACGGCTTGAGGTAGGAGTTCGAGGATCTAACCATGGCACAAAAAAAGGGCGGCGGTTCCACACGCAATGGCCGCGATTCGCAACCGAAGATGCTGGGGGTCAAGGCCTTCGGCGGGCAGGTCATCCGGGCCGGTTCGATCATCGTACGCCAGCGTGGCACCAAGTTTCACCCGGGCCCAAACGTTGCCTGCGGCAAGGACCATACGTTGTTTGCGTTGGTCGACGGCAAGGTGAGCTTTGCGATCAAGGGTCCGCTGAATCGTCAGACCGTTTCGGTCACGGCAGTCTAGCCGTCGGCAGTAGTCCACTGAGCCCCGGTTCATCGGGACTGTTTAATTTCAGTATTACCTTGCTTCGGAGCTCAGGCCTGCGCAGCACGCCGCGAGACTGGTACGTTGCCCTACCATACACCGAGCAAGAGCCATCATGAAGTTTGTCGACGAAGCCATCATCGACGTGGTTGCCGGCCACGGGGGCAGTGGCTGCCTGAGCTTTCGCCGCGAGAAGTTCATTCCCTTTGGCGGGCCCAACGGTGGTAACGGCGGGCGCGGTGGAAGTGTGTACGCGGTCGGTGACCCCAACTTGAACACACTCATCGACTTCCGTTACGCGCGTCGCTTTGAGGCCCGCGGCGGTGAACATGGGCGCGGTTCCGATCAGTTCGGTGCGGCGGCCGACGACATTGTCTTGCGCATGCCCATGGGTACCATCATTGCGGATCTTGACGCCGATAGGGTACTGGCCGAGCTGCTGGTAGAGGGCCAACAGGTACTGATCGCCAAAGGTGGCGACGGGGGGTTTGGCAATGCGCATTTCAAGAGCAGCACCAACCGAGCACCGCGAAAGAAAACTCCCGGCTGGCCAGGCGAGGCGCGCAAACTCAAGCTCGAGTTGCGGGTATTGGCCGACGTTGGGCTCCTAGGCATGCCCAATGCGGGAAAGTCGACACTTATTGCCGCTATCTCGAACGCGCGGCCGAAGATTGCCGACTACCCGTTCACTACGCTGTATCCCAATCTGGGCGTCGTGCGCGTCGGGCCAGAACGGAGCTTTGTCGTGGCCGACATTCCCGGGCTGATTGAAGGTGCGGCCCATGGGGCCGGTTTGGGTCATCAGTTCTTGCGCCACTTGCAACGCACGCGCTTACTGCTGCACATCGTGGATTTCGCGCCGTTTGACGACCAAGTCGATCCGGTCGAACAAGCCAATGCGGTTGTTGCGGAGCTCAGGAAATATGACTCTGCGCTGCACGACAAACCACGCTGGTTGGTGCTGAACAAGATCGATATGGTGCCGGCCGAATACCGGGAACAACGCGTCAGCGAGTTTATCCAGCGCTTCAAGTGGGAGGGCCCGGTGTTTGAAGTTTCCGCGCTGACGCGTGAAGGCTGTAAGACGCTCGTGAACGCCGCTTATCAGCACGTGTCAACCATGCTGCGCAATCCGCTGGACAACGTTGACGACCCGCGCTTTCGGAGCCAGGCGGATGCGATGTCAGCCGTTGTCACGCATGGCTGATCTGTTTAAGAACGCCCGGCGCGTTGTCGTCAAGGTCGGCTCCAGCCTGGTGACCGACGAAGGCCGTGGGGTCGATGCGCAGGCAATTGGCGCTTGGTGCCGCCAGCTTGCCGTGCTGGCCCGACAGAGGCTTGAGGTCATGATCGTCTCCAGCGGTGCAATCGCCGAGGGTATGAGCCGCCTGGGCTGGGCCCAGCGGCCCAAAGAGATCCACGAGTTGCAAGCTGCGGCCGCTGTCGGGCAGATGGGCTTGGTGCAGGCCTATGAATCACAACTGCGTATCCACGGCATGCACAGCGCCCAGGTATTGCTGACGCACGCGGACCTGGCCGACCGTGAGCGCTACCTGAACGCGCGTTCTACCCTGGTGACGCTGCTTGGGTTGATGGTCGTGCCAGTGATCAATGAAAACGACACGGTGGTCAACGACGAAATCAAATTTGGTGACAACGATACTCTGGCTGCGCTGGTGGCCAACTTGGTAGAGGCCGACGCGTTGGTGATTCTGACGGACCAGCAAGGCCTCTACTCGGCCGATCCGCGCCAGCATCCAGATGCGCGCTTGATACATGTGGCTCAAGCGGGGGCCTCTGAGATTGAGCATATGGCCGGCGGCGCAGGCTCCAGCGTTGGTCGCGGAGGCATGCTCACCAAGGTGTTGGCCGCTAAACGCGCGGCACGCAGCGGCGCCTTTACCGTGATTGCGTCGGGGCGCGAGCCAGATGTCCTGCTGCGCCTGGTGTCAGGCGAAAGTATCGGGACCAGGTTGCTCGCTTCGACACCGAAGCTGGCGGCACGAAAGCAATGGATGGTGGATCATTTGCAATTGCGCGGCTCGGTGCTGATCGATGACGGCGCAGTCACCAAGCTGCGCGAGGGGAGCGGGAGCCTGCTGCCCATCGGTATGGTCGCTGTGCGAGGCGATTTTGTGCGCGGCGACGTGATTGCGGTATGCAGCCTGGCCGGAATTGAGGTGGCGCGTGGATTGGCCAACTACAGCAGTTCCGAAGCGCGCCTGATTTTACGCAAACCGTCGAGCGAATTTGAGAGCCTGCTTGGCTTCACCGCCGAAGCTGAAATGATTCATCGTGACAATTTAGTGCTCTCATAGCGAGCGCCAGATCGCTGCGCAGGTTTCTGCCTTCAAGCGATGTCGGCCGTAACCATGGTGGGTCTAGCTGACCGTTGTTTTGCTAACTTTTGCGAGTTCAGAGGCGTTACCATTTTCGCGATCGTTTGTGGGCGACGCCCTATGTTGTTTCGTTCGTACGCCTGAGCGTAGGTAGCGGTGTGGGCGGTTGCCGCGAGGCACGAAACGCGCGAGCTCGGTCAACGCCAAGTCATAGACGCTGCGCTTGAATTCGATGACCATGTCCAGTGGTATCCAGTAGTCGTTCCAGCGCCACGCGTCGAATTCCGGGTGGTCGGTAGCGCGAAGGTTCATGTCGCTGTCGTGACCCAACAGCTGCAGCAAAAACCAGATCTGCTTCTGCCCGCGGTAATGACCACGAGCATCGCGACGGATGTAGTGGTCCGGTACCTCGTATCGCAACCAATCGCGTGTACGCGCAATGACACGCACCTGCTCGGGGCACAAGCCCACTTCTTCGTGCAGCTCGCGGAACATCGCCTGCTCGGGAGTCTCGCCATGTTTGATGCCACCTTGCGGGAACTGCCAGGAGTGGGCGCGCAGTCGCTTACCCCAGAACACCTGGTTCCGCTGGTTGAGCAGGATGATGCCGACGTTGGGTCTATAACCTTCGCGGTCGAGCATAATCAACCCCAAATTTTCCGTTGGTACGATTATTGCACCGGCGCGATCGGTTGAGTCCAGCGTGGATTCGCACGGGGTTCCGTGCTCCACGTACTAAGCCGCGCGCTTTTTCATTGCGTATAGCGGTCACTCGGTGCCAATCCATGAAAGCTTCCCAGTTCTTCATTGCAACCTTGAAGGAAGCGCCTGCCGACGCAGAGATTGTGAGCCACCGGTTGATGATGCGTGCCGGCATGATCAAACGGCACGGCGCAGGTATTTATAGCTACATGCCGATAGGCTTGCGCGTTATGCGCAAAGTCGAGGCCATCATCCGCGAAGAAATGAACCGTGCAAACGCGGTCGAATTGCTGATGCCGGTGGTACAACCTGCCGATTTGTGGCAAGAAACCGGCCGCTTCCAGAAGATGGGGCCTGAATTGCTACGCGTGAAAGACAGGCATGACCGTGACTACGTGATTCAGCCCACCAGCGAGGAAGTCGTTACCGACATTGCGCGACAGGAACTGCGTAGTTATCGCCAGTTGCCCAAGACGTTCTACCATATCCAGACCAAATTTCGTGACGAACGCCGACCGCGTTATGGCGTGATGCGAGGGCGCGAGTTCACGATGAAGGACGCATACTCGTTCGACCGTGACGTGGAATCGGCACTGCAGAGCTACAACGCTATGTTCGCCGCGTACCAGCGTATCTTTGACCGTATGGGTCTAACCTACCGTGCTGTCGCGGCCGACACTGGTGCGATTGGGGGTGATCGTTCGCACGAGTTCCAGGTGATTGCCGATACCGGCGAAGACGCGATTGTTTACTGTTCGACCAGCGACTACGCGGCCAACATTGAACTTGCCGAAGCATTGCCGCCTGTTAGCCCCCGCTGCGCCCCGGAACAGACAATGGTCAAAACACCGACACCGGGGAAATCTACCTGTGCTGATGTTGCCGAGTATTTGGGGGTGCCACTGTCGCGAACCGTCAAATCACTGGTACTGGCTGCTGACCAGAAGGATGGGTTGGGCGTCACTGTGAGCACTACGGTATGGCTGCTGCTCGTGCGCGGCGACCACGACCTGAACGAACTGAAGGCTGGGAAGGTCTCGGGGTTAGAGAGCGGATTTCGCTTCGCCAGCGAAGCGGAGATAGAGACTCACTTTGGTTGCAAGCCGGGTTATCTTGGGCCAGTCTTTGTTGGGGAAAGCGCCAAACTGCCGGTGAAAGTGGTGGCAGACCGTAGCGTGGTCGCCATGAGTGATTTCATTTGTGGCGCCAATGAGGCCGATTTTCACTACACCGGCGCCAACTGGGCGCGCGACTTGCCAGAGCCATTTGCAGTGGCCGATATCCGCAACGTCATCGCGGGCGACCCGTCGCCAGATGGCGAAGGCGTGCTAAGTGTCCAGCGAGGTGTCGAGGTGGGTCATGTGTTCTACCTAGGCACTGTGTATTCAAAGCCGCTCAATGCCACTTATCTCGACGACGCTGGCAAGCCGCAGCTG
>JAOTTZ010000091.1 GCA_029864165.1 Burkholderiaceae bacterium | reverse complement strand
GTGGGCTCGAAGTAGCGCTCGCCGATCTTCTTGCCACCCAGCAACAAACCAGCCCCTTTGCTGAGCGCGTCGGCAACATGGCGCTCGACCTTGGCGACCGCCGCTTCGTCGATCAACGGGCCTTGGGTAACACCGGCATCAAACCCGTTGCCGACCTTGAGCGTTTTGACTTTCGCCGCGAACTTGTCGACAAACGCGTCGTAAACGCCGTCTTGCACGTACAAGCGGTTGGCACAGACGCAGGTCTGTCCGCTGTTGCGGTACTTCGCTGCCATGGCACCCTCGACGGCGCTGTCGATGTCGGCGTCGTCAAAGACGATGAACGGCGCGTTGCCACCGAGTTCCAGCGCTAGCTTCTTGATGGTGGGCGCGCATTGCGCGGCCAGGATGCGGCCGACTTCCGTCGAGCCGGTAAACGAGAGGTGGCGCACGATGTCGCTGCTGCACAGCAACTTGCCGACCTCGATCGAGTTGCTGGCGTCGGCCGTGACGACGTTGAGCACACCCGGCGGCACGCCGGCGCGCTGCGCCAACTCCGCCAAGGCCAGGGCTGACAGCGGCGTTTGCTCGGCTGGTTTGACCACCACCGTGCAACCGGCGGCAAGGGCAGGCGCCACCTTGCGCGTGAGCATCGCGATGGGAAAGTTCCACGGCGTGATCGCAGCGCATACGCCCACCGGCTGTTTGATGACTAGATAGCGCTTATCGTTGTCTGTCGTCGGTATCGTCTCGCCATCAACGCGATTGGCTTGTTCGGCGAACCATTCGATGAAGCTTGCGCCATAGGCTACCTCGCCCTTGGCCTCCAGCAGCGGTTTGCCGTTTTCGGCGGTGATGATGCGCGCCAAGTCTTCGGCGTGTTGATGCAGCAATTGGTGCCAGCGCATCAGACACGCGCTGCGCTCCCTGGCGGTCATGCCGCGCCAGGTGGGCCACGCCTTGTTGGCGGCGGTCAACGCGGCTTGCACGTCTGCGGCATCGACGGTGGCCACGTCGGCGAGTTTGTCACCGGTGGCCGGGTCGATCACGTCGAATCGTGAACGGCCGCGCACCCACGCACCCTCGATCAGCGCGTCACTCTTGAGTAGGCTTGCGTCGCCTAAACGCGCAAGTGGGGATGTCCTGCTACTCATGGGAACCTCCTGTCAGACCGCACTGTAGCGCCAAGATAGTAAGCTCGGGCGGATCGAGCCTTGGCCGCAGCGCGATAATTTGAGCCATGAACGCTGCTATGCCTGCCTCGAAAATTCGCGAGGCGTTCACCAACACGGGGATGCTGGGACGAGTGATTTCTCCGCACGTATTCTTGGCCAGCGCTTGACCTGACCGGCGGCGCATGCAGTACAGCAGCCCCACGATACGCGCCGCATGGGCCGACGACCTGCAGGTCAATCTGGAGCAAAAGATCCAAAGCATCGACCGCCGGATCAAAGAAGCACGTACCGAGGACAAAGGCTCAGCCACCTTGGCAGCAAATGCCCAGGCGCATAAAGAGCGGCGTGACCTTGAAGCTTAACGTGACAAGAAACGACACGAGCTTTTTCCCGTCAAGACGACCTTTAGGCCAAGCGTGACGAACTTATTGAGGAGTTGGGAGGACAGAGTTGGAGGGCCAGTTGCAGAAATAAACCTTCGGTCCGACAGTATTTGCAGTCAAATAGGCGCTGAATTGAGGAGGTTCGAATGAGACTTTCTGACGAAGAACTTAAGTTGTCGCTGGACGATCTGGAGTCGGACCGCTCCGAGCGCAAAGAGAGCTACAAGGGCGACGCGCCTGAAACGGTGAGGCAGGCTATATGTGCTTTCGCTAACGATTTGCCGGGGCACCAACTCGCTGGGGTCGTTTTCATCGGTGTTCGGAATGACGGACATCCCGTAGGTCTACCCATTACCGATGAGTTGCTGCGCACGCTGTCCGACATTCGCAGCGACGGGAATATCCAGCCCATGCCGAGCATGAGCGTTGAAAAACGCATCCTGAAAGGCTCCGAGGTCGCGGTTATCACCGTTCTTCCGGCGGACGCACCCCCAGTCCGCTACAAGGGACGTACCTATATTCGCACCGGACCCAGGCGCGACATTGCCAGCCAGCAGGATGAACGCATCCTCAACGAGCGCCGCCGGCACCAAAACCTGCCGTTCGATCTGCAACCGGTCCCCTTCGCCCGCCTCGCCGATCTGAGCCGAAGCATCTTCGAATCTGAGTATCTACCGGGTGCATTCGCAGCCGATGTTCTCGACGCCAATGACCGTAGTTATGAGGAACGGCTCAGTGCCTGTCGCATGATCGAATCGGTAGACAAGCCCGTGCCCACAGTGTTGGGTTGCCTGGTGCTCGGTAATCGCCCGCGCGACTTGATTCCGTGCGGTTACGTCCAGTTTCTCCGGCTGGACGGTGTGGAGCTTGACGCACCGATCCTCGATGAGGCTGCCATCGATGGCCGGCTCGGGGAAGTCCTCACCAGGACCGACGAGAAGATCAAGGCAAACATTTCGACTGCGGTAGACATTCAGTCATCCGCCACCGAAAGGCGTTATGCCGACTATCCGCTGGCCGCGCTGCAACAGCTGGTGCGCAATGCTGTGATGCACCGTAGCTACGAGGCCACCAACGCGCCCGTTCGATTCACCTGGTTTTCCGACCGCATAGAGATCGTCAATCCGGGTGGGCCGTACGGGATCGTCACATGCGAGAACTTCGGCAGCCCAGGCATCACCGACTACCGAAATCCACACCTGGCAGAAGCGATGAAGGTGCTCGGCTACGTACAGCGTTTCGGCGTGGGCATTGCCATCGCCCGCCGGCTGCTCTCCCAAAATGGCAATCCACCGCCGGTATTTGAACCCCGAGACACGCATGTACTCGTCACCCTCCGGAGAGCCGAATGACCACACCCGTCTTGACTTTCTTCAACAACAAGGGCGGCGTGGGCAAGACCTCTCTGGTCTATCACCTATCGTGGATGTTCGCGACCCAGGGGCTGCGTGTGCTCGCCGTTGACCTTGACCCGCAAGCCAACTTGACCGCTGCGTTTCTTGACGAGGATCGCCTCGCAGACCTGTGGGCCGATGGTGCCGGCACGTCCACCATCTTCCGCAGCGTCAAGCCTTTACTCGACGTCGGCGACTTCGAGCCGGTGGATTACCAGACGATCGACCCGAGGCTGGTATTGATCCCAGGCGACTTGGCTCTCTCGGGCTTCGAAGACGAGTTGTCTTCCACCTGGACCGGCGCCCTGAGCGACAAGAACAAGACAAGGCCCTTTCGCATTCTCACCGCTTTCTGGCGTTCTGCACAGGAATCAGCCGACAGGTTCGGTGCCGATCTGATCGTGTTCGATGTCGGCCCCAACCTGGGTGCCATCAACCGCGCCGCGTTGCTGGCGAGCAACCATGTGGTCGTGCCTTTGGGGGCAGATTTGTTCTCCCTGCAAGGCTTGCGAAATCTGGGCCCGACTTTGCGAGATTGGCAAACGGGCTGGACTCGCCGACGTGACGACTGGGCCGAGCCAGACTTTACGTTGCCTTCAGGCGACATGCATCCCGTGGGCTATATCGCGATGCGCCACGGCGTGCGCCTGACCCGCCCGGTCAAGGCCTATACCCGTTGGCTAGACCAAATTCCATCCGAGTTTCGGCGTAGCGTGTTGGCGCAGGACGCTGCAGATGCACCAGCCATCGAGCAAGATCCCTATTGCCTGGCCCTGCTGAAGAACTACAACAGCTTGATGCCGTTGGCGCAGGAAGCACGCAAGCCGATCTTCGTCCTCAGGCCAGCCGACGGTGCCATTGGTGCCCATGCCAATGCTGTTAGCAAGGCGTATGAGGATTTCAAGGGACTGGCGAGTGACATCGCCGGTCGTATTGACCTGGCAACGGCAAGCACGCATACATGAACGAACAGAATTACCAAAGTTCGGACTAATCGCGCAGACTCCGCTGAGTACACGCAGGTTATTTTTCCGCTACGGATGGGTCTATTACTGCGCGTCCATTACTGCGGTGCCGTACCACAGTGCTTCGGATAGAATCTGGTTGAATCAACTAAAACATGGATAGTCATGAGCACGCAAACCATGGGCTTGTTCGAGGCCAAGACACACCTCTCCGAACTGATCGCACGCGCCGAGCGCGGCGACGACATCATCATTACGCGGCACAACCGGCCTGTTGCGCGCATTGTGCCCTTTGTCGATACGACGCATGCTCCCGCCGCTCGACGCGCCGCGTTGAGGGCGCTGCTTCAGTCGGCGAACGGGCGCAAGCTCGGCATGGACTGGAGGGTGCTGCGCGACACGGGCCGCAGATGACGAATAGCGTTTTCGTGCTCGACACCTCGGTCATCCTGGGCGCTCTGTTCAGGGACGAACAAGACGCTTACTCGCTGGCGGTGCTCAACAGCCTGGGTGAAGCGGCTGCGGTGGTGCCACCGCTATGGCACCTGGAGCTAGGCAATATTCTTGGCCGGGCGCTCAAGGCGCGGCGCATTACCGTACCCGAACTGGCGCAAAGTTGGAAGCGCCTGAGTACCTTGGGCATCAAGACGGTACCCGCGTTCGACGACGCTAGGTATTGGGCCGAGCGCTCAGTGGAGTGGGAGTTGAGTGCCTACGACTGCTGTTACCTGGAACTGGCACGACAACGTAGACTGCCCCTTGCCACCAAAGATGCTCCGCTGGCGGCCGCTGCGCGGCGCTCCGGGGTGAGCCTCTATCTTGCTTGACACCCCCCTCCGAACCGAGCGCTGACGATGAAAGCAGCAGAAATTCGCCAGGCCTTCCTCAAGTTCTTCGAAGCCGAGGGGCACACCATCGTTGCATCAAGCCCGGTGGTGCCGGGCGACGATCCAACGCTGTTGTTCACCAACGCGGGAATGAACCAGTTCAAGGATGTGTTCCTTGGTTTCGACAGGCGGCCCTACCAATGCGCGGCGACTTCGCAAAAATGCATACGCGCAGGCGGCAAGCACAACGACCTCGAAAACGTGGGCTACACCGCGCGCCACCACACGTTTTTCGAAATGCTCGGCAATTTCAGCTTTGGCGACTACTTCAAACGCGAAGCGATTCATTACGCTTGGGAGTTGCTGACTGTGGTCTTCAAACTCCCCGAGGAGAGGCTCTGGGTCACCGTCTACGCGGAGGACGACGAGGCCTACAAAATTTGGAACGAAGGGGCCCGCGTGCCAGCCGAGCGCATCGTTCGCATCGGCGACAACAAGGGGGCGCGCTATGCGTCCGATAACTTCTGGATGATGGGCGACACGGGGCCCTGCGGACCTTGCACCGAAATCTTTTACGACCATGGGCCGGAGGTCGCGGGCGGCCCGCCGGGCAGCGCAGACGAAGACGGCGACCGCTACATCGAGATCTGGAACCTCGTCTTCATGCAGTTCAACCGCGACGAAGCCGGCGTGATGCACCCGCTGCCCAAGCCGAGTGTGGATACCGGCATGGGCCTGGAGCGCTTGAGCGCGGTGCTGCAAGGGGTGCACAGCAACTACGAAATTGACAGCTTCGTGACGCTACTTTCAGCGGCTAAGAAGGCGGTCGAGGACACCGGTGCGCAGCATGTCGATGCCGACAGCCCAAGCCTCAGGGTCATTGCCGACCACATCCGCGCATGTAGCTTCACCGTGGTGGACGGCGTGATTCCTGGCAACGAAGGGCGTGGTTACGTGCTGCGCCGTATTTGCCGCCGTGCGATACGCCACGGCTACAAGCTGGGGGCACGCGCGCCGTTCTTCCACGTCATCGTCACCACGCTGGCGGCAGAGATGGGCAACGCATACCCAGAGCTGCGCCGGGACCAAGCGCGCGTGACGGCGGTGCTCAAGCAGGAGGAAGAGCGCTTCTTTCAGACCATTGCCAACGGCATGGAGATACTGGAGGAGGCGCTGGCACGTTTACAAAGGAGTGGTGCCAAATCTCTGGACGGCGACTTGGCGTTCAAGCTGCACGACACCTACGGCTTTCCGCTCGACCTCACTGCCGACGTTTGCCGCGAACGCGGCCTAAGCGTGGATAACGCCGCGTTCGACGCGGCGATGCAGCGCCAGCGCGAGCAAGCCCGTGCGGCAGGCAAGTTCAAGCTGGCTGCCGGCCTCGCCTACGACGGCGCGGCGACGACCTTTCACGGCTACGAGCACCTGGTGCACGAGGGCGCAAAGGTCACTGCGGTGTACGTTGACGGCACGTCGGTCCCGCTGGCCAAGGCCGGTGACGACGCGGTGATCGTGCTCGACCACACGCCGTTTTACGCCGAAAGCGGCGGCCAAGTGGGCGACATGGGCGAGCTGCGCAACGCCAAGGCGCGCGTGGTGGTCGAAGACACTATCAAGGTGCAAGCAGCGGTGTTTGGCCACCAGGGTCGCGTGGTCGAGGGCGCCGTCGCTGTCGGCGATGTGCTGACAGCGAGGGTCGATGCCGAGCGCCGCGCCAAGACGGTACGCAACCACTCGGCGACGCATTTGATGCACAAAGCCTTGCGCGAGGTGCTGGGCGCGCATGTGCAGCAAAAAGGTTCGCTGGTAGACGCAGCACGCACCCGTTTTGACTTTGCCCACAACGCGCCCATGGCGCCGGAGCAGGTGCGTCGCGTCGAGGCCTTGGTCAACGCGGAGATTCTCGCCAACACAGCGAGCCAGGCGCGCTTGTTGCCCATGGAAGAAGCGCAAAAACTCGGCGCAATGATGCTGTTCGGCGAGAAATACGGTGACGAGGTGCGCGTGCTGGACATCGGCAGCAGCCGCGAGTTGTGCGGCGGCACGCACGTAGCCCGCACGGGCGACATAGGGCCGTTCAAGGTGGTCGCCGAAGGCGGCGTCGCCACAGGTGTGCGCCGTATCGAGGCGGTGACGGGAGACAACGCCATGGCCTACTTGCAATCGCTCGAGGCCAGCATGCACGACCTGGCCGGCATGTTGAAGTCGGCGCCGGCGGAATTGCCGGCGCGCCTAGGCCAGTTGTTGGACCACCAGCGTACGTTGGAAAAGGACTTGGCAGCGTTGAAAGGCAGGCTAGCGTCGGCACAAGGCGATGAGCTGGTAGACGCCGCGGTGGATATAAAAGGTGTCAAGGTGCTCGCTGCTGTGGTCAAAGGTGCCGACGCCAAGACACTGCGCGACACCATGGACCAGTTGAAA
>JAOTTZ010000090.1 GCA_029864165.1 Burkholderiaceae bacterium | reverse complement strand
GGAAAGCAGTCGCACTTGCGCAACGACGCTACCCGGCCGGCATGGGGCGCGATGCGCGGCACCGTCCGGCTTTTCTGCCGGCGTTCTCGACATTGGGTATGCTGGGCACCCTTGACCCCCCTACTTTTCCCCCACGGAGACCTTTGATGACACGTGTATTCAATTTCAGCGCCGGGCCCGCCACATTGCCTGAGCCGGTGCTGCGCCAGGCGGCCGACGAAATGCTCGACTGGCATGGTTCGGGCATGTCGGTGATGGAGATGAGCCACCGCGGCAAAGAATTCATTGCCATCCACGCGCAGGCCGAAGCGCTGCTGCGCGAGCTGATGGCTATTCCCCAAAATTACAAAGTACTGTTCCTGCAAGGTGGCGCGATCGGCCAGAACGCTTTTGTGCCCATGAATTTGCTGCGCGGCCGCGCCGGCGCCGACTACGTCAACACCGGCGAGTGGTCCAAGAAATCAATCAAGGAAGCCAAAAACCATTGCAAGGTCAATGTGGCTGCCAGTTCCGAAGCTAACCACTTCGCCAGCGTGCCCAAGCAAGACAGCTGGAATCTCGACCCCAACGCCGCTTACGTGCACATCTGCTCGAACGAGACCATAGGCGGCGTGGAGTACCACTGGACACCCGACACAGGCAACGTGCCGCTGGTGGCCGACATGTCGTCGAACATCTTGTCGCAACCCGTGGAAGTCAGCCGTTACGGCCTAATCTACTGCGGCGCCCAAAAAAACATCGGCCCTGCGGGCCTGACCATCGTCATCGTGCGCGATGATCTGATCGGGCACGCGCTGCCGACCACGCCGTCTGTTTTCGACTACAAGCTGCAAGCGGACAACGACTCCATGGTCAACACGCCACCCACTTTCGCCGTTTACATCGCCGGCCTGGTGTTCCAGTGGCTCAAGCAGCACGGCGGGCTGACCAAGATGGCAGAGCTCAACCGCAAGAAGGCGGCATTGCTGTACGAATACATCGACAATTCGCCTTTCTACGCCAACCCCGTTGCACGCGAAGACCGGTCGTTGATGAACGTGCCCTTCAGATTACGCGACGAAAAACTCGACGCAGCGTTTCTCAAAGGTGCGCAAGCGCGTGGCATGTTGCAGTTAAAGGGCCACCGCTCGGTGGGCGGAATGCGCGCTTCGATCTACAACGCCATGCCGATCGAGGGCGTTCAAGCACTGGTCAACTACATGAAAGAGTTCGAGGTCAGCCATGCACTTTGACATTCTTGTGCTCAATGCCATTTCACCCAACGGATTGACGCGCCTTCCCGCGGCGCACTACACCGTGGGCAAAGACGTTGCGCAGCCCGCGGCTGTCTTGGTCCGCTCTGCGGACATGCACGCCTTGGACATTCCTGCGAGCGTACTGGCGATAGGCCGTGCCGGCGCGGGCACCAACAACATCCCGGTCAAAGCGATGAGCGAGCGAGGTGCGCCTGTTTTCAACGCTCCCGGTGCCAACGCCAACGCGGTCAAGGAACTGGTACTGGCCGGCATGCTGATGGCCGCGCGCAATCTTCCACGCGCGTTGCGCTTCGTCGCCAATCTCGACCCGCAGTCGCCCGACCTGGACAAGCTGGTCGAAGACGGCAAGAAGACCTACGCCGGCTACGAACTCGCCGGTCAGACGCTGGGCATCGTGGGCCTGGGGAAAATCGGCTGCCTGGTGGCCGACGCCGCCATCAAGCTGGGCATGAACGTGCTTGGCTACGACCCCGAAATCACCGTCGATGCCGCCTGGAGCCTGCCAGCGCAGGTGAAAAAGGCTGGCAGTGTGACGGAGGTGCTGAAAAACGCCCACTTCATCACCCTGCACGTGCCGCTGGTCGATGCGACGCGCGACTTGATCAACGCCGACAACGTCAGCCAGGCACGCCCAGGCTCGGTATTGCTCAACTTCGCGCGTGAAGGCGTGGTGAACAATTCTGCAGTCTTGGCGGCGATCGAGCGCAAGCATCTGAGCGCGTACGTGTGCGACTTTCCCAGCGCCGCTTTGCATGGCCACGACGGCGTGATCGCCCTGCCCCACTTGGGGGCTTCCACGCGCGAGGCCGAAGAGAATTGCGCCGTCATGGTGATAGACCAGTTGCGTGACTATCTGGAGCACGGCAATGTGGCCAATGCAGTCAATTTTCCCAACGTGGGCATGGCACGCGAGTCGGCGTATCGAGTGGCGATCGCCAACGCCAACGTCCCCAACATGCTGGGTCAGATTTCGACCACGATGGCTCGCACGGGGCTCAATATCCACAACATGGTCAACAAGTCGCGCGGCAACATGGCTTACACGCTGGTGGATGTAGACAGCCCAGTCGCCCAGGCGGTGTTGAAGGACCTTGGGGCGATCAGCGGGGTGCTTTCGGTCCGCTACTTGCCGTTGGAACAATGACCAGCCCGCAAGCCGACTCCGCAACGCATGAGCCGGTTCACCAAGTGAACCAGCCCGTACGCGTCTCAGTGCACGAACTGCGGCACAAACCAAGAGCGGTTCAACAACGCATCTGGATCCGGAATCGGCAAGAATTCTGGTGCCCGCGGGATCGGTAGGTGTGGCAAGAACAGGCAGTTCTTGGCCGCAATTTGACAATTTGATCGAGCTGTTGGCCTCGGCGAGACAACTTGGCGGTGTGGTGGTTCGCCCTGACCCACAAGCGCCCATCGGTTATGGCGACACGCCTTCGCGACTTAATGCCGACTCAAAAGAAACGTGACGCGCTCAGCACCCAGCCACTCCGACTCGGCGTGGGTGCAAACCGGGGCACATGTTCGCGGCTCGCGCCGGACCATGCGAGCTGCATATCCCACCGATCTGTACTTCGGGCCACCCCAAGACGTAGGTCGTAGCGTACACGTCGCGCCCCGGCGGCAACTTGCTGGCCCAAATTCAACAGTGCGCCCAAATGACCGACCAGTCGAAACGTTCCACGCAGCGGACGACCACCGTTTAGTTCGACGTAGGCGGTTTGCTCGCGCCAGGCATAGTAGTCTGGCGAGTAATAGACGCGGCAGTTCCAGCGGTCTGCGATCAAACCAGCGTAGGCCTCGCTGAAGTCGTAGTCGTATCCGGTCAAGTCTCGGTAGCCAGAATTTTCGGTGAAGCGAGCGGAAGTTGCACCAATTTCCCAACTCAGACCTGGCGCCCAGCGCCTTGCGTACCCCAGGTACGCAAGCACTAGATACTGGCGCTGATTCAACTCAACCTGCGTGGCAGCGGCCCCGGCGTACCAACCGCTTGCGTCGTCATAGGCCAAGCTAAGGCGCAGCGCTGGCTTTTTCTTGCTGAGCGATATGCCTCGATATCGGTAGTCGGTCTCTGCGGTGAGGCTGACACCCAGTTGGCCCCACGAGAGCTTCACGAAACTGAGCAACAGCGCTGCACAAACAGTCCGCAGACCGCGCCGGAAGGTCTTCGGTCCGGTGCTACCGTGCAACTGGGCGCGTAGTGTCCGCCAGCGAGGATGAACAAGCGCGCGCAACCGATCCGCGTGCCAGAGTGGCACATGCGTCGATTCTCCCGTTGGGCAACCGCACGACGTCGGCTGAGGTAAGCGATGCCGAAGGTGTCGTACCCAATTCGCGCAATAAGGCAAACAATCCCGCCACATGGGCAGCAGCATACGACGAACCCGATACGAACGACCAGCGTCCTTCGGGAACCGTGGTCGGAACATCGACGCCGGGGGCAGTCAATACTTGGCCAGAGACAGGGCTCAAGACTTGGTCTGCAACAGCAACAACACCATGGTGCGAGGCGGGGTAACCACCATCTGGCAGCGCCGGATCGACCGCACCGACGACGACGATGCCGCGCGCCATGGCAACGTCCAGCAGCAGGCCCAGCAGGCGGTCCGGCGGTCCGCTCAAGCTCATATTGATAACCTGCGCACCGCGCGTCACTGCGAAATGCAGCGCCCTGGCCAGGCTGAGCGTATTGCACAGCGTGGTGTCAAGCGACTCCTGCCAGCAGGCACGCAACGCCATCAATCGAGCCCGGGGCGCCACACCCACAATCCCGACGCCGTTGTCCGCGTTCGCAGCGACGATCCCAGCCACCCCGGTCCCGTGCCGCTCTGGACTGTACGAACGGCCGGCGACAAAATTTTCTCGATATTCAACCTGGCCCAGCAGGTCCGGGTGAGTGGCCTCGACACCACTATCGACCACTGCCACGCTAACGCCGCGCCCTGTTGCCCGCTGGTGTACCTCGGACAGGCGCCACGCTGTTGCAGCGGGCTGCATGGCGTACAGCGGATCGCCATGCAGCCCGTGCCCCTGAGCGCGGTACGTATTCATGGGCTGCGCCCACTCTACCCGGGTATCACGCGACAGTACGGCTGCCATTTCGCCGGGAGTCTGCTGGGCCGGTACGGCCAGTACATAACAGTCCACGCCAAGCAAGGGCATAGGCCAATCGGTAACTAATGACAAGCCGTGCTCGCGCGCGAGTTGCTCGACCACGCGACGGCGCGCACTACGTCCCATTGCGTCGTCATAGCTGCCCGAATAAGTGCCTTCAATGCGAAAGTGCGCGGGCGGCAAGTTCAACAACACCAGAATTTGCGCCGTGGGCTCGTCGGTTGCGTTCGCTTTATTTGTCCTGCTGTCGTTGGGCACGGCGGCACACGCTGCGATGGCCAACAGCATCAGCACCGCGAGCAATCGAATCAAGGCTGCGCCCCAGCCTCTAACGACTCTGCCCGCAACACAACAGGCTGCTCGCGCAGGCGCTGTAGCGCATCGGTTTCGGCGATGCGCAGTACATAGGCGTCGGTCAAGGTTGGCCCGTCCACCACCCTGGCGCCACTATTCTTGAGCGCGCGCCGTATGCTTTGCTCGCTGGCGTCGGGCTTGAAGACAACCACGGCGTTACCAGCCACCGCGCGGCCCGACGAACCCAGTGCGCGATAGGGCGCAGTAGGCGCCGAAGGCACGATGAGCAAAACGCTCAGCAACACGATTGCAGCGAACTGGGCGCCCAGGGCCCAGCGCAGCCACGGTGCGCCTTGGCGGCGCCAACCAGCTCGCAATCCATACCACACACGCGCCGGTCTTCCGGTGCGACGCCTGTCCAAGCGCGCAAGCAGTTTGGAGAAATCACCTTCGACGTCGCCGGCGACAGGTGGTTCCATGTGCATCGCCTTGAGCTTGCGCTCCAACGCAACGTCTAACTGGCAGCGCTGACAGCTCGCCAGGTGCACCTCAACCATTTTCAGTTCTGTGCCTTCCAGCCTCTGTGTAACGTACCAGGGCAAGAGCGCCTGTACCGAGTTGTGGGTAACAGTATCAAGATGGATCACCTGCCCACTCATAACCAGTCCTCAAGCTGACCCGTCATCATTGTCTTCAGATGGCGGCGGGCGTGAAACATGCGTGTCTTCACGGTATTGACAGGACAGCCCACGATCGCCGCAATCTCTGCGTAGCTCATGCCATGGAAATAGGTCAGGTCAACGACCACCCTGTGCTCGGTAGACAAGCTAGCCAGCATCCGCGCCAGGGCCACACTGCGCTGCCGCTGGCCGCATTCGTCTTCAGGCCCTAGCTCCCAGTTTTCGCGATGCTCACCCAATTTGTCATCGACGGGGTCGTCCACACGGCTCAGCCCCTTTAGCGCCTTGCGATAAGCAATGGCAAAGATCCACGTCGAAACTTTGCTGCTGCCGTTGAAAGCGGCCGCCCGGTTCCAGACCACGAGCATCGTGTCGTTTAGCACTTCTTCCACCAGTTCGGGTCGTTGCGTCACCCGACGCAAAAAACGCGTCAGCCGCGGGTAGTACATTCGGTAGATGTCTTCAAAAGCGCTCAATTCGCCGGCAACGATGCGTCGAATCAGCCGCACATCAGCCTGCTCGGCGTCGTCGGTCACGGCACCGTAGCACTCGGCTTTGTCGTTAAGCGTATGCAGCATGAGCCGCCGTCCGTCACTGGGTTTAATCCCTGAAACTGGCAAAAAGGTTCAACCGGCACGGCACAAACAAGGCCGATACGCTGCCCCAACGCGTCACGGAGGCCGCCAGTTCAACCCCAATGAGCCTGGCAAGGTTGTCGCGCTGTAGCACCGACGCCAGAGCTGGTCAGCTTACGCGTGAGGGCCGATCGAAATTGTTTCCAGTTGTTGCATCAATGAACCCGGCTCACATAAGACGGAATGTACGCACGGGCCACTGAGCACGTTCGGTGACGGCGTCCAAGTTGTTGTCGTTTACTTTGTCGTTTAGTACGGCGCGCAGGTGTGTTGCAAAGAGATAAACCCCGGCCGAACACGCGGCCCTACTTAATGAGGAGTATTGATATGAAAGTTTGTATCGCTTTGGCTGCTGCACTGTTGGCCGCCACCCCACTGGCAAACGCCGCGGTGACGGTGTACACCACGCCACTGGCCCCCGAGGCAACCGGAGCGACGGGCAGCGGCAGCGCAACCTTTACGTACGACGACTCATTGCACACGCTGGGCATCAGCGCGAGTTTCAGCGGCCTGTCGGGGACAACCACAGTGGCGCACATTCACTGCTGCGTTGCAACTGCCGGAGCGGGCACAGCCGGCGTGGCTGTGATGCTCCCGACCTTGCCTGGGTTTCCAGCTGATGTCACCGCAGGCAGCTACGGCCCTGTCTCCATCGACCTTGGCCTCGACAGTAGCTACTCTGGGGGGTTTCTTACCGCGAGTGGTGGCACGGCAAGCGACGCTGAGCGCGCCCTGATCGATGGTATCAATGCAGGTAAAGCCTACTTAAACATTCATACGTCACCTACGTTTGGCCGTGGCGAGATTCGCGGCTTTTTGGCGCCAATACCGGAGCCCGCGACTTATGCGTTGATGCTCGCGGGGTTATTGGGGGTTGGCGCGGCTGCGCGACGCGGGTCTTATTAACAAATTGCGCCGCTACCAAGAGAAGTAGCGGCCAAGAATTACTGGGGGCAGACAATGATTTCTACTTGTTTTTTGCGTAGCGCATTCGCGGTAGCCGTCGGCGTCCTGGCCGCACCTGTATTTGCCGTGTCAAACGGCATGGTGGATACGTTTCAGGGCGGCTCGACAAACGGGTGGGCAAGCGGCGCAAACAACCCAACGCCACCGGTGAACGTGGCTGACGGGGGTCCGTTGGGGAGCGGCGACGATTATTTGCTTCTCGAGTCGTCCGGGGTTTTCGGCCCTGGCGGCAGGTTGGTGGCGTTCTACGGTGCGCAATGGGGGGGTGACT
>JAOTTZ010000089.1 GCA_029864165.1 Burkholderiaceae bacterium | reverse complement strand
CAAGGAGCACGTGCCGGTCTCGATTTACCTCGTCAACGGCATCAAACTGCAAGGCCATATAGACTCATTCGACCAGTATGTGGTGTTACTACGCAATACCGTGACGCAAATGGTATACAAGCACGCGATCTCTACTGTGGTGCCTGGACGGGCGGTCAATTTCCAGGCGGCAGAAGAAACACCTGAGGCACCCTGAAGCCTTCGCGCCACCGGCCTACGGAGCTTACTTCCAGCAGCCCTGCGCGAGCAGTGCTGGTGGGGGTCAACCTCGGCAGCGGCGGCTTCGACGCCACGTTGGACGAACTGGCATCGCTGGCCGAATCGGCAGGCGATGAGGTGGTCGATCGCGTTGTCTGCCGCCGCAAGGTGCCTGACACCGCGCTCTTCGTCGGCTCGGGTAAGGCCGACGAAATCAAGGCGCTGGTCATGGGCCACCGGGCTGAGGCGGTGCTGTTCGACCAGGCGTTGTCGCCCGCGCAGCAACGCAACCTTGAGGTGCACCTGGGAGTACCCGTTGCCGACCGCACCTTGCTGATACTGGAGATTTTCGCCGCTCGCGCGCAGAGCCATGAAGGCAAGTTGCAGGTGGAACTGGCGCGTTTGCAATACCTCTCTACCCGGCTGGTGCGGCGCTGGAGCCATCTGGAGCGCCAGCATGGCGGTATCGGTGGCCACGGTGGGCCCGGCGAAGCGCAGATCGAACTTGACCGCCGCATGATCGGCGAACGCATCAAATTGTTGAAAAAACGCCTGGCGGGTGTCAAACGCCAGCGCGGCACACAGCGCAAAGCGCGCGAGCGCAGCGGCGTCTTTCGCGTCTCGCTGGTCGGTTATACCAATGCAGGCAAGTCAACACTCTTCAACGCGCTGGTAAAGGCGCGAGCCTATGCCGCTGATCAACTCTTTGCGACCCTGGATACGACCACACGATCATTGTTCATCGAAGGTGCAAGCCACTCGGTGAGTTTGTCGGACACGGTGGGTTTCATCCGCGACCTGCCGCATAAATTGGTCGAAGCGTTTGAGACTACTTTGCAGGAAGCCACCGACGCCAACTTGCTGCTGCACGTGGTCGACGCCGCCAGCCCGCAGCGCGATCAGCAGATTGCGGAAGTAGAGCGCGTACTGCGCGAAATTGGCGCCGGCCAGGTACCCCAGGTGCTGGTGTACAACAAGCTTGACAACCTTGCACCAGATCTGTGCCCGCACGAACTGCGCGATTTACTGGTAGCCCCAAGCGGCGTGCCCGTCCCGCGCGTTTTTGTCAGCGCCAAGGATGGGCGCGGGCTCGATCAGTTGCGCGATGTGCTGGCAGAAGCGGTCGCCGGCGTCCTTCCCGCCCCCTCGAAGGCCGAGCTCTCGGCCCTATCATCTCGTTCTGTAAGCGACAATACGTCCACGCAACTTCTCACTTAGTCACCAGCATGGCTTTTGATTCGTCATTCTCCGCAGCCCGGCCTGCGCCGCGTCGCGTTCGAGCGCTGATCCGGTCCGCTGGCAGTTTGCTCTCTGGGCTAACTGCTCGCGCCAGTAGCCGCATTTTCAGTACCGGCAAGGGCGATGGCCCGCCCGACTTGGACGAACTCTGGCGCGACTTCAACAACAAGCTCGGCGGCCTGTTCAGCGGCAAAAGACCGGCACGATCTGGCAATGGCTCCAACGGTGCGGGTGGCGGTGGTCCGAGCTTTCAACCCGACATGAAAAACGCCGGCATTGGCGCTGGCCTGATCGTCGGCGTGGTGGCATTGATCTGGTTGGGCAGCGGGTTTTTCATGGTGCAGGAAGGCCAGCAGGCCGTTATCACTTATTTCGGCAAATACGAGCGCACAGTCGACGCCGGCTTTCAGTGGCGCATGCCCTACCCTTTTGAGGCACACGAGACGGTGCCGGTGACGCAGCTGCGATCGGTAGAAGTTGGCCGCAGCTCGGTGGTACAGGACACGGGACTGCGGGATTCGTCCATGCTGACCCAGGACGAGAACATTGTCGACATCCGCTTCACCGTACAGTACAGACTGAAGGATGCGCGCAATTACCTGTTCGAGAACAACAACCCCGACGAAGCGGTGGTACAGGCGGCGGAGTCGGCCGTGCGCGAGATTGTCGGCAAGAGCAAGATGGATTCGGTGCTTTACGAACAGCGCGACGCTATTGCGTTCGACCTGGTGAAGTCGGTGCAGACCCAGCTGGACACCCTGAAAGCCGGTATTTTGGTAGTCAACGTCAACGTGCAGAACGTACAGGCACCCGAGCAGGTACAAGCCGCATTCGACGATGCGTTCAAGGCCGGCGCTGACCGTGAGCGGCTGAAAAACGAAGGCCAGGCCTACGCCAACGATGTTGTCCCCAAGGCGCAGGGCACGTCAGCGCGTCTGCGCGAAGAAGCCGAAGGCTATAAGGCACGCGTCATCGCACAAGCCGAGGGCGATACGCAACGTTTCAACCAGGTGCTGGCCGAGTACAAGAAGGCGCCCGCAGTCACTCGCGACCGGATTTACATCGACACCCTGGCGCAGGTGTACTCGAACGTGACCAAAGTGCTGGTGGACAGCAAAAGCAACTCGAACTTGCTCTACCTGCCGCTGGACAAGCTGATGCAGCAAGCCGGAGCCGCCGCAACTTCCACGCATGCGGCCTCAACCAACGAAAGCTCTTCGAGCTCGGGCAGCGTTGACATACGCTCACGCGAAGGTCTGCGCGGTCGTGACCGCGACGGCCGATAGAGGGGAAAAACAGAGCTATGAATCGAATTGGCATGATCGTTGCGGGTGCGGTGCTCGCTTTGATGCTGGCATCGTCCACGCTTTTCATCGTCAACCAGCGACAAATCGCGGTGCTTTCCGTGTTCGGCGAGATCAAAGAGGTCATTACCGAACCGGGGCTCAAGTTCAAGCTGCCGCCGCCGTTCCAAAACGTGGTGTTTCTGGACCGGCGCATACAAACGCTCGACAGCCCAGAAACACGTCCCATTTTCACAGCAGAGAAAAAGAGCCTGGTGATCGACTGGTTGGTGAAATGGCGCGTGACCGATGCGCGCCAATTCATCCGCAACAACAACAGCGTCGACATGCGCAATGCTGAAGGGCGCTTCAGCCCTATCGTGCAAGCGGCTTTCAACGAAGAAGTAACCAAGCGCACCGTGCAGGCGATGCTCTCGACCGCTCGCGACGCAGTCATGCAAGGCGTACAAAAAAGGCTCAAAGACGAGGCGGCGTCGTTCGGCATCGATATTGTCGACGTTCGCATTAAACGGGTCGATTTTGCCTCCAACATCACCGATTCGGTTTATCGCCGCATGGAGTCTGAGCGCAAGCGCGTGGCCAACGAGATGCGCTCCACCGGCGCTGCCGAAGGTGAGAAGATCCGCGCCGACGCCGACCGTCAGCGCGAGGTGATCGTCGCCGAGGCGTATCGCGACGCGCAAAACGTCAAGGGCGCGGGCGATGCCAAAGCGTCCGCTATTTATGCCGCGTCGTTCGGGCGCGATCCGCAGTTCGCCCAGTTCTACCGCAGCATGGAGGCCTACCGGACGAGCTTGAACAGCAAGTCCGACGTGATGGTGGTAGACCCGGGCAGTGAGTTTTTCAAGTGGATGCGAGCCGGTGGTCTCTCGTCCGCTGCCACAGGGAAGTAACAGCCCGCGCGATGAGGGACTTGCTGTTGGGCGCGGTCGCGCTGATGCTGGTGATCGAGGGCTTGCTGCCATTTCTCAGCCCCAAGACGTGGCGTCGCATGTTCGAGCAAGCAACACGCATGACCGACGGCCAGATCCGCTTTCTCGGCCTGTCGTGCATGTTGGCCGGGTTGATCGTGCTGCTATTGTTTTGGCCGTGATGCCGGACCAGCTTGCCGTAAGCGACCGGTACAATTCACCCTTCAACGGCTCGCCTTCTCCCCCCTCCATGTCGTCTGCTTGGCTACTGCCCGAGCACGTTGCCGACGTGTTGCCTGCCCAAGCGCGGCACATCGAAACCTTGCGTCGCAAGCTGCTCGACGTGGCCTACGGCTACGGTTACGAGTTGGTGATTCCACCGCTGCTCGAGCACCTCGAGTCGCTGCTTTCGGGCGCCGGCAGTGCGCTGGGACTGAAAACGTTCAAGTTGGTCGATCAGTTGAGCGGTCGCACGCTGGGTGTGAGAGCCGACACCACGCCCCAAGTAGCGCGCATCGACGCTCATTTGTTGAACCACCGGGGCGTGACGCGCCTTTGCTACTGCGGTTCGGTTTTGCACACTCGTCCCGCAGGGCCGCTTGCAACGCGCGAGCCCTTGCAGTTTGGCGCTGAGATCTACGGTCACGCTGGGCTGGAAGCCGATCTCGAAGTGCAGGAACTAGCACTTGATGTGCTTCAGGTCGCTGGGATTTCGGACCTCACCATCGACCTGGGCGATGCGCGCATCGTCCGCGGTGTGCTGACCGGGGTCGCGATCGATCCAACGCAAATGAGCGCGCTGCATGCTGCGCTGGCGGCCAAAAACACTTCGGAGCTGAGCGCGCTGTCCAAGGGCTTGCCTGCGGACTCGCAAGCCGCTTTGCTCGCACTGTTGCGGCTGTACGGCGGGGCAGAGGTTATAGCAGCCGCACGCAGCGCACTGCCGGACCACCCCCTGGTGCTGGCAGCGCTGGACGATTTGGAGCAACTCGCAACCCAGTTGCAACACGCACACCCCGAGGTCAGCATTGGCTTGGACTTGGCCGATTTGAGTGGCTACACCTACTACAGCGGCACGCGTTTTGCGGTCTATGTCAAAGATTCAACCGACGCGTTGATTCGCGGCGGACGCTACGACGAGGTTGGCGCCGTATTCGGCCGCAAGCGTCCTGCAGCCGGTTTCAGCATGGACGTGAAGGAAGTGGCGAATCTATCGGTAAGCCGCAGCCGACAGGCGGTGATCCGCTCGCCGTGGAGTGAAGACCAAGCTTTGCGCACCGCAGTCCGGCGCCTGCGCGAGCAAGGAGAAACGGTCGTCTGTATGCTGCCCGGGCACGAACAAGAAGATCTAGAGTTCGCCTGCGACCGCGAGTTGGTGCGGCGAGCGGGGCAGTGGGTGGTGCAAGCGCTATGAGCCTTAGATGATAAGCCCGGCAAACGCAACCCGCACGGGCCGCAACGTGGTGGTGGTTGGCACGCAGTGGGGCGACGAAGGCAAGGGCAAGGTCGTCGATTGGCTGACCGACAACGCCCAGTATGTAGTGCGCTTCCAGGGTGGTCACAATGCCGGCCACACACTGGTCATCAAAGGGGTCAAAACGGCCTTGCAGTTGATCCCGTCAGGCATCATGCGCGAGGGTGTCCATTGCTGCATCGGCAATGGCGTAGTGGTCGATCCCGTACACCTGCTACAAGAGATAGAGCGGCTCGAGGCGATAGGTGTGAGCGTTCGTTCACGCTTGTTCGTGAGCGAGTCTTGTCCGTTGGTCCTTCCCTTCCACGTGGCAGTGGACAAAGCGCGTGAAGCGCTGCGCGAGAGTAGCGGTGCGGGCAAGATCGGCACCACGGGCAAGGGCATAGGCCCCGCTTACGAAGACAAGGTGGCGCGACGCGCATTGCGCGTGCAAGACTTGAAACACCCCGATCGTTTTGCGGCCAAGCTGCGCGAATTGCTTGGCATGCACAACGTCTTGCTGACCAATCACTTGAAGTCCAAGGCGTTCGAGTTCCAGCCTGTTTTCGATCTGGCGATGAAGGTGAGAGAGCCTTTGTTACCCATGTTGGCCGACGTGGGCTACATGATCCACAAGGCGCACCGGCGCGGCGCCAATATTCTGTTCGAAGGCGCCCAAGGTACGCTGCTCGACATTGACCACGGGACCTACCCCTACGTCACCGCGTGCAACTGTGTGGCGGGCAACGCCGCAGCAGGCTCGGGTGCCGGGCCGGACATGCTGCACTACGTCTTGGGGGTCACCAAGGCCTACACCACACGGGTAGGCAGCGGCCCTTTCCCTACCGAGTTGCCTATCGACGACGCAGCGGGCGTGGGCCATCACCTTTCTACCGTGGGCAAGGAACAAGGCACAGTGACGGGTCGGGCGCGGCGTTGCGGATGGCTAGACGCGGCGCTGCTCAAACGCTCGATGATCATCAACGGCGTCTCAGGCCTGTGCATCACCAAACTCGACGTCCTTGACGGGTTGCCCGAAATCAAGATCTGCGTCGGCTACGAGCTTCACGGCAAGCGCATCGACATCTTGCCGCTCGACGCCGACGACATCGCCGCCTGCCAACCCCTATACGACAGCTTGCCCGGTTGGGAAGGCAGCACCTTGGGCATCATGGCGTGGGATGCGTTGCCCCTGAACGCGAGGCGCTACCTAGAACGCATCCAGGAGTTGCTTGGCGTACCGATAGACATAGTATCCACCGGCTCCGATCGCGAGCACACCATGGTACTGCGTCACCCGTTCACCGTCTGAGGCATCGAAACTGGAGCCAACATGCTGACCGACGACGGTAAACACCTGTACGTATCGTGGGATGAATACCACATGCTCATCGAGCGGCTGGCCCTCAAGATCAGCGCATCAGGTTGGGAGTTCGAGCAGATCCTGTGCCTGGCGCGTGGTGGTCTGCGCCCGGGCGACATACTCTCGCGCGTATTCGACAAGCCGTTGGCCATCATGTCCACCCGTTCTTACCGCGACAAGGGCGGAACCCTTCAGGGCCAAATCGATGTTGCCAAGTACATCACCCTGTCCAGAGGCGAGTTGGCCGGTCGTGTCTTGATGGTCGACGATCTAGCGGACACTGGTGTGACCCTGCGCGCCGTTGTTGAACGCCTGCGCGGGATGCCAGCGATCACCGAGTTGCGATCGGCGGTGATCTGGGTCAAAGGTGTATCCAACTACATTCCCGACTATTTTGTCGAAACCCTCTCGACCAGCCCGTGGATTCATCAACCGTTCGAAGAGTACGACGGCCTTAGTCTTGAGGGTTTGGCGAAGAAGTTCGTGATTTGAAAGAAGAGTTCCCACATCACGAACGTTTATTCTCGGCGACTCGCTCGCGAGCCGCTACCCCAGCCCGGCTTTCAGGCCGGGCGCTTCGAGTCCCTCACGCCCAGCGCGCAGGCGCTGTGCGCTGGTGTCGTGATCTGCATCAAACACTCGGCCCCAAAACGGCCCCAAAATCAAACTTTGTCATAGGTAAAACTGGTGCCCAGGAAGGGACTCGAACCCCCACGGAGTTACCCGCTAGTACCTGAAACTAGTGCGTCTACCAATTCCGCCACCTGGG
>JAOTTZ010000088.1 GCA_029864165.1 Burkholderiaceae bacterium | reverse complement strand
CGCCGGGCAAGTCGTCGCGCACGGCCATCTCGGCGACCAGACCGACCCCAAGGCCCAATCGAACGTAGGTCTTGATCACGTCGGCGTCGATGGCTTCCAGGACCATGTTGGGCGTCAATCGGCGTGCCGCGAAGGCCTGATCGATGCGTGTTCTACCGGTGAACGACGGGTGGTAGGAAATCAACGGCTCGGCGATCAGATCATCTAACGATATGCGTTCCATTTGCGCCAGCCTATGGTCTGCCGGCATCACCACCACGTGCTGCCACTCGTAACAGGGCAGGGTGACGAGCGCGTCAAAGCTGCTCAACGACTCGGTGGCCATGCCGATGTCAGCCACCTCGCGCAACAGCATCTGCGCTACTTGTTCGGGTGTTCCCTGATGCAGACTGATGTTGACTTTGGGGAAGCGCTTGCGCAAAGCCGCTATCGGCTCGGGAAGCACGTAGCGTGCTTGTGTGTGGGTGGTGGCAATCGAGAGCGTGCCAGCGTCCTGCTTGGAGAATTCATCGCCGATGCGCTTGAGGTTGCCGACTTCGCGCATGATGAACTCGATCGAACGCAGCACCTCCTGCCCTGGCCTGGTGAGGCTGCTCAGCCGCTTGCCGTGGCGCGCGAAGATGTCCACGCCCAGCTCTTGTTCGAGTTCGAGGATGGCTTTGGAAACGCCAGGCTGCGAAGTAAAAAGAGCTTTTGCAGTTTCGGTGAGGTTGAAATTGCGGCGAACCGCTTCCTGGACAAACCGGAACTGATTCAAGTTCATAGCGCTACGCCAGTAGACGATTGTTTCATTGAGACGGTTGCGTGAGCATGTTCACGGCGGCCGACGTCATGGCTGCGAGCACCGAATCGACCTCGCCGATGATAGGCAGCCGCCGCCACTGCACGGTCCGATGCATCTTCTCCAGATCGGCTATCAAGGCGGGCAGGTCTTTGAGTACGTGCCCTCCGGCACCGAGAAAGAGCGGCAATATAGCCACGCGCCTGCACCCCGCTGCCGCCAGCCGCTGCCCAGCCTCGGCCATGTTGGGCGACATGAACTCCAGATAGGCCAGTTCAAGGGCCACATCGGGTTGTTGCGTGCGAATGCGCTGCGCAATGTCTTCGAACGGCGATGTCCATCGCGGTTCTCGAGCGCCGTGCGCGAACAGCAGCAGGCCTTGCTTCATTATCGGTAACGCACCAGCCACGAAAACGCCGCCAGCGACATCAGGAGGTAGAGCGCGCTGGGCGTTGCTGCAACGGCCCACGGCGCCCACTCGTGCAGCAGGCCCAAGTGGCCCGTCACGTTATTGAGCAGAACGAAACTGATGCCTAGCATGATGCCGCCAAATACCCGCACGCTCAGGCCCGAATCACGGGCCTGCAGGTAGGCAAACGGCAACGCCAACGCCACCATGACCAAGCAGGCCAGGGGGTACAGCGCCCGTTTCCAGAACTGAATTTCGTAACGTTGCGCGGCCTGTTCGTTGTTTGCCAGGTGGCTGATGTAGCGAAACAAGTCGAGCGTGGACATGGTTGTCACTGGCAACACGGCTGCCGCCACCACGCGAGGCGACAGCGTGCTGGGCCAGGCGAAATTTGTGAACTTTTCTTCGCGCACCTGCGCCAGGCCGTCGGCATTCGAGCCGCTCCAGCGCGTCACGCTGGCTTGCTTGAGTTGCCAAGTGGCGTCTGCGTCGACTTGTCCTTGCTCAGCGGCGATGCGTGCAACCAGGCGCCCGTCGGCGTCGAACTCGTATATGTGGATATTGAGCAGTTCGCCGTCCGATGCAGCGCTGCCCACGCTGACGGAGTACGAGCGTTCACCCTCCGGCGTGCGCCGGTGATCCTTTATCCACGCGCCCGCGCGCTCGAACTTATAGCTGCCCCTGTAGTTTGTGTGCACCGCGGCGGCCTGGGTTTCGCTCAACGGCGCCAGGTAGTCGCCGACGATGAATGTGAAGACGGCGAAGAAAAAACCGAGCATACCCAGCAAGCCCAGCGCGCGTCCCGGGCCAAGACCACTGGTGCGCAAGACGGTGAATTCCGACGATTGTGCCAGTCGTGACAGCGCGTAGATTGCACCGATCAGCACTGCGATGGGAAACAGCTCATAGAGATGGCGGGGCAACAGGAGCAGGGTGTACAAGGCAGCGTGCAACACACTGTATTCTTTGGTGCCGACATCGCCCAGTTCATCGACGAAATCGATGAAGAAAAACAGCGAGAGAAAAGCCAACGCGACAAAAACGACCGAATAGACAATCTCGGCATAGAGCAGGCGGCGAACTGTGTTCATGCGTTCATCCGCGGCCATCTGAGGTGGCCAAGGTTTCTGGCGTAAGTGCGCCACCATAGCAGCGCCAGTGCCAGCAGGAACGCACTGCCGTGCGTTGCCAGCAGCACGCCGCCCATGCTGGCTTTGCCGCCAGCGACCCAAGCTTTCGACAGGTTGATCAAGTTGTAGTAAACAACGAAGCTGAGCAGTGCAAACAACAGGCTCCAGTTGCCGGTGCGGCGGGGATTGGTAGCCGACAGGCCAATCGCCAACAGCAGCAGGTTGGCGGCCCCCATCACCAAACCCAGACGCCAAGTCAGTTCGCCCTGGTAACGCGGCACGGGGTGAAGCAGCAGCTCTACGCTGGGAAGTGTTTTTTCAGGCGGATCGTCCACGTTGGACAGAGCGCGCTCGCCCGCGAGCACGCTATAGCTTGCAAAGCGTGAAACGGTCTTCTCGCGCGTGGCCAGGTTCACCTCGTTGCGCTGCCCTTGCTCCAGCACGATGAAGCGCCGGTCACCTTGTTCTTCGATGCGCCCGCTGCGTGCAGAGACGACCGACTCATGGTTCGCGTCGCGGGTCAGGATGAATGCGTTGCGGCCGTTACGGTTATCTTGGCTGTCGCGATCGATGAAAAATACCCGGCGGCCGTCGCGTGAAGTTTGAAACTGTCCCGGTACGATGCGCGAGAGGTCGGAGCGGCGCTCGTAACGTTCCTTCAGCGCGGCGCTGTGCTGGTTGACCCAGGGCCATACAAACAGCACCAACAACATCACCAGTGTCAGCACTGGCCAACCGAGGCGCAATACCGGACGCACAAAGCGCGACAAGCTGACGCCACTGGTGAACCAGATCACCATTTCGCTGTCGCGGTACATGCGGGTCAGCGTTGCCACGGTGGCGATGAACAGCGAAAGGCTGAGCATGGTCGGCAGATGCGATAGCGCCGTATAAGTCAAAAGCAGCACGACATCCTGCGGTGCCACCTTGCCGTTGGCGGCCAGGCCCAAGGTGCGGATCAGCATCATCGTGATGACGATCGTCAATATGACGACGAGCGTGGCGGCAAAGCTGCGCGCCAAGTCTCGGCGTAGGGTGGAATCGAATAACATGCTCGGCACGCAATCAAACAAGCTGCATTATGGACTTGCACCTGCAAATTTCTTCCCCCGAGCGGTTGACTTCAGTCGTCGCCGATACATTGATCTTGATCGTCGCTGCAGACGCGGTCGAGCCCAAGCCCGACCGGCATCTGGCCGACACGATCGCCGATGCCATTCGGCGTGGTGACTTTGAGCTCAAGAAGGGGTGCACACTGTACGTGCACCGCCCCGCCGGCGTGAAGGCAGCGCGGTTGTTGGTGGCCGCCGCCGCTAACATGACGCCCAAGGGTTTCAAGGCCGCTGTTGCCGGCGCATTGGCGCAACTCAAGAACTTGGGTGGCAAACATGTTGCTGTGGCCGCGGCGGGCGTACTGACGGCCGAGCACGCCGAGGCTTTGGTCACCGCCGCGGACGACGCGGTATATGTATACCGCCATACCAAGCCCAGCGCTCCACCGCCAAAGGCGTTTGCCAAGCTGACCCTGTTGTGCAGCAAGGCCGAGGAGAAGGCAGCCCGACGCGGCCTGGCACGCGGGCAGGCGGTGGCGCAAGGCGTGCGACTTGCGCGCGGGCTGGCGGACCTGCCGGGCAACCACTGCACGCCCAGCTTCCTCGCTGCGCAAGCCGGCAAGCTCGCCAAGAGTTATGGACTCAAAGTTCAGGTGCTGGACCGCAGGGCCGTCGAGAAACTGGGCATGGGCGCTTTTCTCGCCGTGGCCCGGGGCTCCGCAGAACCCTTGAAGTTCATCGTCGTGCGCTACGACGGCGCGCCCAAGGCCACGGCGCCGGTCGTGTTGGTCGGCAAGGGTATCACCTTCGACAGCGGTGGCATTTCGATCAAGCCTGCGGCAGAGATGGACGAAATGAAGTTCGACATGGGTGGCGCTGCCAGCGTGTTGGGCACACTGCGTGCGGTCGCCGAGCTCAAACCCAAGCTGAACCTGGTCTGCATCGTTCCGGCTTGCGAGAACATGCCGGGTGGCCGTGCCATCAAACCGGGCGATGTCGTCAAGAGCATGTCGGGGCAGACGATAGAGATCCTCAATACCGATGCCGAGGGCAGGCTGATCTTGTGCGATGCACTCACCTACGCTGAACGCTTCAAGCCAGCGCTGGTGGTCGATGTGGCCACACTCACCGGTGCCTGCGTGGTTGCGCTCGGTAAGCATCACTCTGGCCTGTTCACGGCGGACGACGGACTGGCCGCGCAAATGCAGGCGGCTGCGGCCAGTGCGCTCGATCCGTGCTGGCGCATGCCGCTCGACGAGGAGTACGATGAGGCGCTCAAGAGTAACTTTGCCGATATGGGCAATGTCGGCCCGCGCGTTGGCGGTGCGATCACAGCGGCAATGTTTTTGCGCCGTTTCACGGGCAAGTACCGGTGGGTGCACCTCGATATTGCCGGTACCGCGTGGAAATCGGGTACGGCCAAGGGCGCTACCGGGCGGCCGGTGCCGCTGCTGACGCACTTTGTTCTGGCGCAGGCCTTGTCATGATGCCATCCTGATCGAATGACCGAAGTCATGTTCCACCTCAACGTCGCCGACAGGCTGCGCTACGCGTGCCGCCTGCTGCGCAAGGCGCAGGCCTTGGGAGCGCAGGTGGTCGTGACAGCGCCTGCGCCTACGCTGGCGCGCCTGGACAGCTTGCTGTGGTCGTTCGAAGCGCGCGACTTTGTTCCCCATGTTCGCGTCAGTGACCGCAAGACCATTGCGTCGCGACTACAAGCCACGCCGGTGTGGCTGGTCGAACATGTGGACGACGTCGCCCATCGCGAGGCGCTGCTCAATTTAGGTGACGACCTCGTGCCGGGGTTCGAGAGTTTTGCCCGATTGATCGAAGTCGTGCCCGACGACGAACAAGCCAAGCAAGCCGCCAGGCAGCGCTGGAGGCATTACGCCGACCGGGGGTATGCTTTGAAACGGCACGAGGTTGCACAATGAAGAACTGGCGCCGGTCCATCGACGGTGCCGGTCGCAAACGCGAGGCTTGAGCTCAGAGTGCGCATGAATCCCAAACAAAGAGAGCTGCCGATACTCCATGACGTCGTTGAGGTGCCCAACCTGGGCGCATTGGCTGCGCAAGACAGCGGCGGCGACCCGGGCGGGCAGGATGTTGCGCAGAACATGTCGCCGCTACCTGCGGCGGAGATCAACCAAGAATCTGCGGTGGAGATCAACGAAGACCGCGTGGCCCAGCGTGTGCTCGCCGAGCTGCTGCGCCATGCTGATCTAATTCCTGAGCGGCGGCTTAGAGAAGTGTTGACCCCGACACTAGAACGGTTTGTCGACGCCTTGATTCACGATGCGCGGCTGGAACTGACAGCCACATTGCGCGAGGTGGTTATGCAAGAACTGGCGCGCCGGCGCCGTTGACCAGCCCATTTCAACAAACACGGCGACTCCGCATCCCCGTAGGCGTTGTTCGCAACCCCTTCCCGCCGCAAGAGAACTTTGCGGGGCGCAACGCTTTTGTTTGAACTGTTGATGAACTGATTCAAATCGTTGCGCTGCGTTTGTCCAGCTTTAAACATGAGACCATGATGTCGGCCAATGTGCGTACCGTGGCCATGTCTTTGGCAAAAACACCTACCGAGCCACCGACCAGCGATCGCAGCTCGCCTTGCAGCCCTTCGGTCACGATGGTCGTGGGGCCGGTCAGCGCATCCAGCAAGAACGCGACCGCTCTCTGGCCCACGACTTCAAACACCAAGTGTGCAGCTTGGTACCCCTTAAGCTGGCAGGCGCTTGCTCGGAGAATCGTGGGCAGGGGTGCCAAGGGTACGATACCGATACTGGCAAAGGCAGCTTTCAATTGAGCCGGCGCTTTGGGGTCTGGCGGTAGCAGGTGTAATGGGTCTTCGAGAACATGGTCACGCATGGCCAAGGCCCAGTGTTCGGTAGACATTTGCTGGCTGCGAGGCCAGAACAGCGCGCCCCCTACAGTACCGAGTGCGACGCTGGCCGCAGCGCCCAGAAACATGCGACGCCGGCGCTGCGCCATCGCGTGCTGGAGCGACAGCCTCTCCAACATGCCTGGAGACCGCGTGGACTCAAAAGCCGCGCGCAGCATTTCATCGCCGCGTGATTGTGCGGTCGCAAACAACGAACACTGGCTGCAACCGGCGATGTGCTGGCCAACGTCCGGCGGGATTTGTTGCGGACTCAGGGAGAGCGCTCGACGAGCTTGAGCACAATTCATGACAACTTTCTCCGAAAGGGCACGACGTTACTGGCGGTGTTCGCCGCGGCGCCGGCTAGCGCTGCACGGGCTCTTAGCAAACGGTTGGAAACAGCCGATTCAGTTGTTTCAAGCAGCTTGGCCATTTCACCGGTTGAATAGCCAAAGTAAATCTGAAGAATCAGGGCCTCGCGGTACAGGTCGGGCAACCGGTTTAAGCAACGCTTGGCATCCACAACGTCGTCGAGTATCGGCATTGGCGCAGCCAGTTCACTTTCGCTCAGCGCAGTGTCCAAATCGTCTATGCTGACTGTGCTTTTGTCGAGGGGGTGCCGAAAATACTCGCGCCGCAATATGGTTATCAACCAAGCCTTGCTGGAACCAGCTTGCCGCAGAGTCGCAAAGCTTCGCCAAGCGCGCAGCAAGGTCTCTTGAACCAGGTCTTCAGCTTTGTGCGCATCGCGACTAAGCCACCGCGCATAACGATACAAGTCGTCGGCGTACGCGGTGACCAAAGCAGAGAAGTCGGCGTACTCGCTCATGGTGCGACGTCAGCGCTTGGTCAAAGTGATGATCCTGGGCGATGTGCTGTTTTAAGCGATGGAATCCGGGCCAACGATCCCGACTGCAACAAATGCGTCAACAGCGCTTGAAAGTTGAAGTTGGGCCAAAGGGTCAGCGTTTCGACCGTGGTCTGCTCCATCTCA
>JAOTTZ010000087.1 GCA_029864165.1 Burkholderiaceae bacterium | reverse complement strand
GCGCTTGCACCTGGTCGGTCGTCAGCGCGCCAATCTGCGTGCTGCTCAGCGCCTTGAACGCCGTCGTGTTCAGCGCCACCAGGTCGGCGGTCTCTAGCGCAGCAATCTGCGCCGTGGTCAATGCCGCAACTTGGGCACTGCTCAGTGTCGCAAACTGCGTCGTGTTCAGCGCGTTGAGATCGTCGGTGCTCAGCGCTGCAACCTGCTCGGTCGTCAACACCTTGACCTGATTGGTCGTCAGCGCCGGGATCTGGTCGGTCGTCAGCGCGTCAATCTGCGTCGTGCTCAGCGCCTTGAGCGCGGCCGTGTTCAGCGCCGCCACGTCGGCGGTCTCCAAGGCAGCGATCTGGTCGGTCGTCAAGCCCGCCACTTGGGTGCTGCTGAGCAAGGCGACCTGGCTTGTGGTCAGCGCTTGCACCTGGTCGGTCGTCAGCGCGCCAATCTGCGTGCTGCTCAGCGCCTTGAACGCCGTCGTGTTCAGCGCCACCAGGTCGGCGGTCTCTAGCGCAGCAATCTGCGCCGTGGTCAATGCCGCCACTTGGGCAACGCTCAGTGTCGCAAACTGCGTCGTGTTCAGCGCGTTGAGGGCGTCGGTGCTCAACGCACCGATCTGGTTGGTCGTGAGCACCTTGACCTGGTTGGTGGTCAACGCGGGGATCTGGTCGGTCGTCAGCGCAGCAACCTGCGACGTGCTCAGGGTCTTGAGAGCGCCGGTATTGAATACCGCGACATCCGCGGTCTCGAAGGCAGCAATTTGTGTGGTGGAAAGCGCTGAGAACGCGGTCGACGACATCACCGCGACCTGCGCTGTCACCAGCGCAGCGATTTGATCAGTGCTAAAGGCCGCCCAATCTTCAGTATTCAATCCTGCGATAGTCGTGGTCGATAGGCCAGCGATCTGGTCGGTGGAGAGGCTGCTGATGATGGAGGCCATGTTTATTCCTTTGGAACGTTAGTTAGTGGCAGGTTGAGGCAGAGTCAGTGAGGGGTACAGTTCGCGTCGTCAGGGTTGCGGGTCGAATGCAGGTCGCGGTCAGAGGTACACAATGACTCAGAGATCACCTCGCACCAGTGGTACTACCGGAAATGCTGACTTGGTGTGAGCGTCACGCTCGGACGCAGAACCCACGTTCCAATATGTCCGTGGTCTGTATATCGGGCACTATTGCCGGAACTTGAGCCAAAAATCGATCGCGCAATCGGTTTTTGGCGCTGGCCGAGACGCTCACAAACCCATTGCGGTCGGCCAAACCGGCGCGGCACTTGTTAGCCCAAGGAGTAGTCGTCCGTGTACCGTCCTTTTTCGATCCTTGTTCCAACCCCGGCGGATGCTGTTTCAGCAAGAATGCTTGACGTTCGTCGGCGAGACCTCGCTGACTCAGTGTCCTTGAAGTGAGTAGGGACTATCGGGTGAAAAGCTTTACAGCTTTGCGCCGTCATGCCACGCCTCAGATGCGTCGCCCGTTGTCAATCTTGACAAGATTAGTCAGCTTCTAGTAAGATTGACTAAATTACTCAGGTATCAATGAACCCTTGTCTCTATAACCGCTACAGCACAGGCGCCCGCCGCCCTGGACGTGTCAGTGCGGCGAGCATCCGGCACGTGTCGGGCTGTTGTGGTTTCTTGTATCCCAGCGGGAGGTTCTCATGCGTTTGACTACAAAGGGACGTTTTGCGGTGACTGCCATGATTGATGTGGCGTTGCGTGAAGGTGCAGGGCCCATTGCGCTGGCCGCGATAAGTGCACGCCAGCAGATTTCGCTGTCTTATCTAGAACAACTGTTCAGCAAACTGCGCCGTAAAAAATTGGTTGCAAGCACCCGAGGACCGGGCGGCGGCTACTCATTGGGTCGCAAGTCTGAAGACATCACCGTGGCCGACGTCATCCTGGCCGTGGATGAGCCGATCGACGCCACGGGGTGTGGTGGCAAGATAAATTGCATGGGCGAGAATACTGGGCGCTGCCTGACACACGATCTTTGGATGAGTTTGAATGAAAAAATGATCGAGCATCTCAGTGCCATCTCACTGCGCAAGCTGGTGGATGAGCAACATGCAAAAGGGGTGTCGGTTCAAGAGCGCTCGATCAAGCGCGGCATTTCATCGCGACCGGTGGTCGAGCCCATCAAGGTCAGTAGGCCGAATTCGGTGTTCTCGCTCGCGGAGGCAGATCCGACGGAGTAGCCCTTGCATTCCGCTGTTTTGCCTTAGCCGCTCAGATTTCTACATGGCGACAAATTTCAGCTACTTGAAAATATGACCCCGCACTTCCCCATCTACATGGACTACGGTGCCACCACGCCGGTGGACCCGCGCGTCGTCGAAGCCATGCTTCCCTGGTTGCACGAGCATTTCGGCAACCCGGCCTCGCGCAGCCACGCCTGGGGTTGGGAAGCCGAAGAAATCGTCGAACAAAGCCGCGGGCATGTGGCCGCGTTGATAGGCGCCGACCCACGCGAGATTATTTGGACGTCGGGCGCGACAGAATCGAACAATCTTGCCTTGAAAGGTGCGGCGCAGTTCTACAAAACACGCGGCAAGCACCTCATCACCGTCAAGACCGAGCACAAGGCAGTACTCGACACCATGCGGGATCTGGAGCGCCAGGGATTCGAGGTGACTTACCTCGATGTGAAAGACAATGGGCTGCTCGATTTGAACGTGTTGAGTGACGCGATACGCCCTGACACCATCGTCGTGTCGGTGATGTTCGTCAACAACGAAATCGGCGTCATACAAGACATTGCCGCCATTGGCGCCATGTGCCGCAAGCGCGGCGTCATTTTCCATGTGGATGCCGCGCAGGCCACGGGCAAAGTGGTGATCGATATGGCCCAGCTACCGGTCGATTTGATGAGCTTGGCCTCGCACAAGACCTATGGGCCCAAAGGCATAGGCGCGCTGTTTGTGCGGCGAAAACCCCGCGTGCGCATCGAGGCGCAAATGCACGGCGGCGGACACGAGCGTGGAATGCGCTCCGGTACGCTACCCACGCACCAAATCGTCGGCATGGGCGAGGCATTTCGCATTGCACACAAGGAAATGGGCACCGAGAGCGAACGCATCCGCATGCTGCAGCAGCGCCTGCTGAAAGGCTTGCAGGGCGTCGAGCAAGTGTTTATCAACGGCGACCTGGAGCGTCGTGTTCCGCACAACCTGAACATGTCGTTCAATTTCGTAGAGGGTGAGTCGCTGATCATGGGGATCAAGGGCTTGGCTGTCTCGTCCGGCTCTGCCTGCACTTCGGCCAGCCTTGAACCCAGCTACGTTTTGCGTGCACTCGGGCGCAGCGACGAACTCGCGCACTCGTCCTTGCGCATGACGATAGGCCGCTTTTCAACCACGGAGGAAATCGACACCGCCGTCGACACCATCATGCACAACGTCGCCAAGCTGCGCGAACTCTCGCCGCTGTGGGAGATGTTCAAAGACGGCATCGACATCAGCACGATCCAGTGGGCCGCGCATTAAGTAGTCGCGTCGCAACTGAAATTGACTTTCTTGGAGGAACATCATGGCTTACAGCGCAAAAGTGATAGAACACTACGAGAACCCACGCAACGTGGGCTCGTTTGACAAGAGCGACACCAGCATCGGCACCGGCATGGTCGGGGCACCGGCGTGCGGCGATGTGATGAAACTGCAAATCAAGGTCAACCCACAAACCGGGTTGATCGAGGACGCCAAGTTCAAGACCTATGGCTGCGGTTCTGCCATTGCTTCGAGTTCGCTGGTGACCGAATGGGTCAAGGGCAAGACGCCAGACCAGGCGCTATCCATCAAGAACTCCAAGATCGCCGAAGAACTAGCACTGCCGCCCGTCAAGATTCATTGCTCGATACTGGCTGAAGACGCGATCAAGGCAGCGGTGAGCGACTACAAGGCGCGCAACGCCGATGCGGCGCGTCACTAACGCGTGCTGATCGAGATCGCATGGCGGTAACCCTCACCGAAGCTGCCGCGGGCCATGTCAAGCGCTTTATCGACAAGCGCGGCAAGGGCTTGGGCGTGCGCCTGGGCGTCAAGACCACCGGTTGCTCAGGCCTGGCCTACAAGCTTGAGTATGCTGACTCGGTCGCCCCTGAAGACCTGGTCTTCGAAGGCCATGGCGTGAAGGTGTTGGTCGACCCCAAGAGCCTACCCTACATCGACGGTACCGAACTCGACTTTGCGCGCGAAGGCTTGAACGAAGGTTTCAAATTTCACAACCCGCGCGAGAAAGATCGCTGCGGGTGCGGTGAGTCGTTCCGCGTTTGAGCAGGCTCGCCCATGCAGAAGGCGCGGCGGAGCACCGCGTCTTCCCAGCTATGAATCTCGACGACAACGATTTCGATCTGTTTGGTGTGCCTCAGCGCCAGGCACAGGACAACAGGCTGATCGATGTGCGTTGGCGAGCGCTGCAAGCAGATGTACACCCGGATCGTTTCGCCGCCGACGGTGCCGCGGCACAGCGCGTGGCAATGCAATGGGCGGTGCGCGTGAACGAAGCCCATGAGCGTTTGAAAAATCCGTTGGCGAGAGCTGCCTACTTGTGTGAACTGCATGGGGTGGCCGTCGATGCCGAGAAGAATACCGCGATGCCCAGCGAGTTTCTCGTCCAGCAGCTCGAGTGGCGCGAAGCGCTAGACAGCGCGCAAGCACTGCCAGAGGTCAAGGCGCTCGCATTAGACGTGGCCCGGCGGCGTGATACTTTGCTGACGCAAATCGAGCGCACCCTCGACAAACTGCAAGACTATACGGCGGCAGCGCAGCAAGTCAGGGCCTTGATGTTCGTAGAACGCTTTTCTGAAGATATCGATCGGCGGCTCGAAGAATTGGAGCAATGAGGCCATGGCATTGCTACAAATTTCGGAACCTGGCGAAAGTCCTGACCCACATCAACGGCGCATTGCTATCGGCATCGACCTCGGTACCACGCATTCACTGGTCGCCGCGATTCGCAACGGCGTGGCTCAATGCCTGCCTGATTCGCAGGGCCAGGTGATTCTTCCATCGGCAGTGCGCTACTTCACAGACACCAGCGGCGAGTTGTGTCGTGAGGTCGGCAGCGATGCCCTTGCCGGTGCGGCGCACGACCCCGGTAACACCATCGTCTCAGCCAAGCGCTTCATGGGTCGTCGCCTGGCCGACATCGAGCGCCATGACAAGCTGCCATACGAATTCATCGACGCACCCAGCATGGTGCATATGCGCACCGTTGCAGGCGTGAAGTCTCCCGTCGAAGTATCGGCCGAAATACTTGCCGCATTGCGCCAGCGCGCTGAGCAAAGTCTTGGCGGCGACGTTTTCGGCGCAGTGATCACCGTACCGGCTTATTTCGACGATGCTCAGCGCCAAGCCACCAAGGACGCCGCGCGTATTGCGGGTTTGAACGTACTGCGACTTATCAACGAGCCGACTGCCGCTGCCCTGGCGTACGGCTTGGAGAACGGCTCGGAAGGTCTGTACGCGGTATACGACCTTGGTGGCGGCACTTTCGACATCTCGTTGCTGCATCTTCATGCCGGAGTGTTCGAAGTGGTTGCAACGGGCGGCAATTCGGCACTTGGCGGCGACGACTTCGACACCATGTTGGCGGACTGGGCGCTGATGCAGTCGGGTATGAATACCGTCACACCGCAAGACAAGCGTGCGGTGTTGGTAGCGGCCCGCGCGGCCAAGGAAAAACTTAGCGTTGCCGACGACGCAATACTTGCCTGCCGACTTTCGGGTGGCGAGTTGTCGGTCAGGGTGGATCGCGAGCAATTCGTTGCAATGACGCGCCAGCTCGTCGCGCGCACCGTGACGCTCATGCGCAATGTGTTGCGCGATGCGAAGGTGCACCGCGCAGACGTTCACGGCGTGGTGATGGTCGGCGGCTCGACGCGCATGCCCATGGTGCAGTGGGCAGTCTCCGAGTTCTTCGGCCAAACCCCGTTGACAAACCTCGATCCCGACCAGGTGGTGGCGCTTGGCGCTGCGATTCAAGCCAACCAGCTCGCGGGCAACGCGGACGGCAATCGGGTGCTGCTGCTCGACGTGATCCCACTCTCGCTCGGTATCGAGATCATGGGTGGGTTGGTGGATCGGATCGTCCCGCGCAACAGCACGATTCCCACTGCTCGCGCGAAAGATTTCACCACCTACAAGGACGGCCAGACGGCGCTCGCCTTGCACGTGGTGCAAGGCGAGCGTGAACTCGTGGCTGACTGTCGTTCGTTGGCGCGCTTCGAGCTGCGGGGCATTCCGCCCATGGCAGCGGGCGCTGCGCGCATACGTGTGAGTTTTCACGTCGACGCCGATGGGCTGCTGAACGTTGCTGCACGTGAACTGGGTTCTGGGGTCGAGGCGTCGATCGACGTCAAGCCCAGTTACGGCCTGGCTGACTCCGACATTGCTCGCATGCTGCAAGAAGGGTTTCAAAGCGCGGACGCCGACATGCAAGCGCGGAACTTGCGCCAGGCCAAAGTCGAGGCCGAGCGCATGCTGCTCGGCGTACGCGCTGCCCTGGCTGCTGACGGTGACTTGTTGAGCCCAGCGCAGCTAAATACGATCGGCAGCTTGGTCAACGATTTACGCGCCCGTGCCGGAGGTGACGATCACGCTGCCATAGACGAAGCGGTGCAAGCCCTTTCCAAGGGCACCGAAGAATTCGCCGCCGAACGCATGAACCGCGGTATCAGTCGAGCGCTGGCCGGGCGCAGTGTGAACGACATCTGATCCGCCGCCCTCCCCCATGCCTGTCATCACCGTTTTGCCCCACCCAGAGTACTGCCCCGCTGGCGCACGCCTCGAGGCAGCCTCGGGCACGTCGGTATGCGAAGCCCTGCTCGAAAACGACATCGCTATAGAACACGCCTGCGAGATGTCTTGTGCGTGCACCACCTGCCATGTGGTCGTCCGTCAAGGCTTTGATTCGCTGGGCGAAATGGACGAGGTCGAAGAAGACCTGCTCGATCGCGCTTGGGGCCTGGAACCCCAGTCCCGCCTATCTTGCCAGGCAATCCTCGCGCAGCAAGACGTCACGGTCGAGATCCCAAAGTACTCGATCAACCACGCCAAAGAAAAGCGCTGAACGTTGGAACCTATCCGTGAATAAAACGGCCCATGGGTTAGCGACTAAACTAGGAATTTTCGGCTTGCGAGAGGCGCTGTCATGGACTGGAGTGCGGCTACCTGGTGGTGGGTGGCAGTGGGAGTGTTTGTCATCGCCGAACTGGGCAGCGGCACGTTTTACCTTCTGATGTTGGCGCTTGGCGCCGCTGCCGCCGCGCTTGGTGCCTACG
>JAOTTZ010000086.1 GCA_029864165.1 Burkholderiaceae bacterium | reverse complement strand
TCGGGCTTGGCACCGAACTCATGAGCCCAACGGTAGCGAAAAATGGCAGTGGTGTCCAGCGGTTTTAGCCCCTTCCCACCAATGCGTTCACCCAATGTTGGCTTCTTACATACCCTCCAAGCACCCTTGGCTCAACGTGCTACCCAGGCTCACGCAACATGGAAGTCCTGAATAGTTACTCGCCTCCACCCTATCCCGGTAGGTCGAACACGGGTTCACCGAATGTTTACCTGCTTGGGGGGCATCCGTTGAACTGTTGCTGGTGATCAATCGAGCCCCGAACGTATTGTCGGCTACGGCCGAGTTCCTCATCCAGTGTCGCGCCGCATTCACTGACCAGCTGTCCGAAGGAGCGACGTTGATGAGGGTGCTATTCGACGCGACCGACGTGTCAAATTACCACCCTACCACGGCGCAGGCGAGTTTGGTGCCTTGGTTGCGCCTGAAGCGCTGCCCCGCCTGAGCTGGCGAAGCAGGCCCGCCGAGCCACAGCCAAGGTTGGCGATGTTGTTGGCTTGCTTTGCGAATGATGCTGATCCATTGGCACCGATACCAATTGCCGGATATTTGCTTGTTTGCCGTCGACACCAAGTTAACGTGAAACAACGCAGCTTTTGGACGAACGAAAGCGCCGCAGGCGAAAACGAAACGAATTGCGATGCGGTAAAGGGCACGGCACCCCACTCATTGCCCAGCCAAGTACCACCGCTGGTACCTATAGCGTCGGACGGTGAACGGATGACTCGCTTTGTTTCATTGTACGGGGCGTCGGCCTGGATTCATGACAGTTAGGCTCGCCCCATGATGTGCTGAAATCATGTTCGCTATTTACCCCGATACCGCGACATCCCTTGCCGTATGCAAACTTCGCCGCAACAAGCAGTCGATCACTACCTTCGCACTGGTGCGCACGACGAACTGTCCTGCAACTGGCCAGGCAGCAATTTCCTGGCCAGTGTCGAGTATGCCGACGCCGCCTTGCGCAACGCGCTGATTTCGACGGTACGCCAACGAACCGTGCACGCCGTCGTGCCTGCGGCGCTCGCAAGCGTCGACGTGATCGCTTTCACGCGGGCAAAGGTAGCGCCAATGGTGCGCGGTCTGTTCCCTGGGCATGAGCAGAAGACCGTCCTCGACGTGCTCAAGCGCTCGATCGTGTTTCTGACACCGACCACGATCGACGCAGCGCTGCGCACGACACCCTGGCTCTACACGGCCTGGGATCTGGCCAACCTGTACCTCGTCAGCTGCGCTGCTCAGCCCCTGTCGGAAAACGTGCGCCCGATCGTGGGACTGAGCGCAGAGACGCCCTGCTTTGTCGCCACGGACTACTTCAACGCACCCAGCCGCTTCGACGACTTCGTAGTGCATGAAGCTGCACACGTGTTCCATAACTGCAAGCGCAGCGCTATCGGGCTGAGCGCCACGCCGCGGCGGGAGTGGCTGCTCGACATCGACTTTCCAAAGCGCGAGACTTTTGCCTACGCCTGTGAGGGATACAGCCGCATCCTCGAGCTCGGCAACAGCCCTGCGGCCCGGCGCGTGTTGTTGTCCGAGATCGAGGCGGGTCCTGTGCCGCCGGATGACCGCGTGGAGTCCGACGAGTACATCGACATCCTTCGCGAAGCCGTCGCCTCCCGCAATGGCTGGAAGCGCATTCTGCACCGCTGTTCTGCGGCACAGGGTCAACGCCGTCGTACGATTGGATCACAGTGATGTCTTTGGCGACTTCCAGCGCCTCAAGGGTGAGCGTCGCCTCCTATCGGACTGACCCGCTGTATCCGAGGATCAAACGTGCTGTCAATGCGGTGCTTGCAAACGGCAAAGTCGTGGCGCCTGTCGACGTTTTGATCTGCATGGATCTGCTCGCGCCGGATCAACTCCAGAAGTGGCGCCAAGGTGACGTGCCTTACCTGGAGCGGGTCATCACCTGCAACCTGGCCCGACTGGCGCGGTTGTTGCGCGTCCTGCGCTTTCACGCACACGAGCTAAACCTGACGCCATCGGCGAGCGTCTACATGAGCCACGGCAGAGGCGCCAAGCGTCGATTGCGCTTTACCAAGTCCGGCGAAGTGAAACTCGAGGAGGCCTACGCAACGCATTTCGTCTGGCCGGGTAAGGGCCCATTCCACGCGCCCGCGCGCGAGGACCTCCAGCGGTGACCGGCGTGGCAGCGGACTTGACGGCGTTGCGCCGCTTGCTGGGCACTCTGAGTCGCGACGAGCTTCTGATCGTCGCCGAGCGGGCGCTCGAGATGGTGCCGAACGCAGAATTACCATCGCTGCTGGGCAACCTCGTTCAAGTCGAGGGCAGTGTGGAAGCGCCACCACGCGCATCCACCCTGCTTGAAGAAGCTCGAGTGTTTCACGCAATAAGCATGAGCGGAGGGTTCTACGACAGCTTCGACGTCAATGCCCGCAACTGCACGCAGCAGTCCGGGGGGACAGGTGCCTTCACTGCGAAATTCGATCGGCTCATCGCCAGGTGCGTTCGCGAAGCCGACACCCGCCCGCATCAAACCGTATGCGAAGCCCTTGAGATCCTCTTCGGGCTGCTTAGGCACATAGACGAGGGACGTGACGACGTGATTTTTTTCGCCGACGAGGGTGGGTCATGGAACCTCGGCGTGGACTGGCCCAGGGCGCTTCCAGCTTACTTTCGGTGCCTGGCGGAGACCACCACGGCCGAGGAATTCACACGAACTGTCGACCAGGTTATCACGGACTTCGTCGAACATGATCGTGGCCGCTATTTGTCGGAAGCCTGGCGCGTGGCGACGGCGGCGCAGCAGGCGTCGTTGAGCGCACTGGCCGCTGCTAAGAAGTGACTTGGTCGCCGACGCCCTCAGCTTCCAGTCAAGTCCGGTGCAACCATGGATAGCGCGCGCGACCTGAAGGTGTTCATTTCCACCGGCGAATCCATTTGCCATGAATGCGGTCAGAAGCTCGGACGCAGCGCCTGGATCAGCCTTGCCAAGGGGGAGCGCGGGGCACTTTGCATGTCCTGCGCTGACCTCGACCACCTGGCCTTCCTTGCGCCTGGAGATGCTGCGCTGACGCGCCGCGCCCGAAAGCACTCGACGCTGTCCGCGGTCGTCCTCAAGTGGAGCCGTACCCGCCATCGATACGAGCGACAGGGGGTCTTGGTCGAGGAGTTGGGACTTTCGCGGGCCGAAGTGGAGTGTCTTGCCGATGGTGACGCGCGCGAACGTCGTCGAGCGCGGGAGGCTGAGCGGCGCACGGCATTTGACCGAGAGTACGTGGAGAAATTCGCGCTGCGCGTGCGTGAGTTGTTTCCGAGCTGTCCCGTCGGCGGTGAGCACACCATCGCCGAGCACGCTTGCCTCAAGTACAGCGGCCGGGTCGGGCGCTCGGCAGCCGCGAAGGATCTTGACGAACGGGCAGTGCGGCTTGCGGTTGTCGCACGTATCCGTCACATCGAAACGCCATACGATCAGCTGCTTGCCGCCGGGCAGGATCGGGACGAAGCCCGCCGGGCGATCGAGAGTCAGGTTCATTGCGTCCTCTCCAGGTGGGCGCAGTTCGTACCGCGGGCGACCTAGCCCGCTTCGTCACAAATTCGGCGGTACGCTGATCGGTACCTGTACAAAACGCTGTGCGATGGCGAGGACCTTTCGGCGCGATCAATCGGCTCGGCGTCTGGCAGCTGCCACCCTCCGTGCGTGAGCGATTCGAAGAGCGGTCTCCCATTTTCGCGCCAATGCCGCTGGCCCTTGCGGGCCCGCGTTACTCACCAAGCCGACCAAGGGCTGCGCGTCGTGCCAGGGACGACCGTTGTCCGACCACTGAACTGTGGACGCCTTGCGCCGTGAGGGTACAGACGCAGCCGTAAGCCAAACCGGTCACTGCGATCGAATGCCTCTGGACAGGTATGGTCGGGCCTGCGTTGCTCCGAGCCAGGGGCCGGTTCAACCGCACATGAAAAGTTAGCTGGATCGCGACAACCTGACTCGTACTGGTAGCGTAGAGAGGAGAACACGATCTCTGCACCGTCATGGCAGCCAGGGTGGGTTGCGTGATTCCTGCGCCTTAGCTGCTCATTGCGGCAGAATGTTTGCCTTTGCTCTCCCCCAGCCGTGCCAGATCTTCGAGATCGCGCTTGCGCTGCTCAGCTCGCCTGTCGTAACTTGATTGGTTTTTGGTGCACACCAAACTGTAAGGGCGACCGCGTCGGTCGGTAACGCAAACCACATCGCACGCGTTGCGCTGTATCGACACCATCACATGCGACCGATCAGATTCGGCAGCTTTGAAAGTCCATAGCTGCTGACTGGGGTTGATCAGGTATTGGCTGAGTTCCTTGCACAGGCGACATTGGCAGTCGTGCGCAGCAGCGCGAGTCCAATCAGTGGGCGGCTCCAGGGGTTGCGCAACTCGCGTACGCAGATGTTCCAAGCAGGCCGCGCGCAGTCGGCTTACCGCCCCGAGGGTGCGGATCTCCGTCTGGGCGGTCAGACGGCGCAGAGCGGGCAAAATCACGGCGTCCAAACCATAGGTCTTGGGCCAAGCCAGCATATGACCCACCGCGCGGCCCGCCAAGTTGGCGTCGATCCGCGACAGTCCGGTCATGAGATCAACGACGAAGCTCACGTCGAAACTCTGGGTCTGCCATGCAAACTCAGCCTGTTTCACTTGCGCCGGATTGCCTGGCAATGCCTCGACCAAGGCTCTCGCAGCGGCGACGAGGCCACCGGTAAGACGGTCGACCTTCGCCGCACGAGCCAGCAGATCGCCGCAGGCGCCAAGGTCCTTCGAAGCATTGGCGGCGACGATACGTTCGACCAATTCGCTAGCCCGCCGCGGCGGTAAGAGGCTCACGGCTAGGAGCAGAGCCTTGTTGTCGCTCTTGCCGTAGATGCCTGCAGCGCAGATGTCAGCCAGGAGGGCATCGATGCACGCCGTATCCTCTAAACGAGTCAAAAGAGCGAGCATTTTGGCGACTTCACTTTCCTCGCCCGGTCGGAAACGCAAGTTCACCTTCGACCAAGTGCGTAGCATGTGGCCGCAGAGTTCGTGCGCCTCGCGCCACAGCGGCGAGTCGCGACCTCCGCCGCTCTTAACCCACCGCTGGGTCACTTCGCCCATATAAGGCAACGTTACGGACAAACCGGCCTGATTCAAAACTGCGAGCCTGCGCTGTTGAGGCCACAGTACCAAAGCCGCCCGACGGTAAGTCCGATCGAAGGACGCGCCTTCATTGCCAGTTGCCTCTTGGAAATACTGCTCATCGGGTTCCATGTCGTCCAAGGCGTCGGCCGGGCAAAGCTCGTCGTCGTCGAATGGGAACATCCCGAGCTCCACCTGGCTGCCGTCGGCCCGTCCCCAGTTGGAAAGAGTCGCGCTGCGCTCGCACACTTCGCTAACCTCGAAGTCAGCTAGGTCCTCATCATCTCCACGCCCCCAGCGGCGCGACCCGAAATAACCGGTGTGCTCGGCAGAGCCACTCTCCTCAATCGTCAGTAGCGCGACATGAAGATCGCAACTGGACTGCCGCGCAGCCGTGTTGAGCACAGCGGCCGCAGCGGCATCTGGGCCCTTCAGCGCCTGGAACGAAAGTTCGGCCGCCGTGTAGGCGTGCTCAAGCGGGTAAACCAGTTTCTCCGGCGTATCGTCGTCCGGCGATTCCTTGTTGGCGGACCAGCGCTTTAGCAGCGTCGCAAGGCGAGTCTGCTCGGTTTCATAGCATGGGGGTTGTGGCCTGCGGCCTCGTCCCCTGCGCATTAGGTTGTAGACGAGCGCCAGGCGACAACCCGAGGTGACCGGCAGCACCTCGTGTACACAATCGGCATAGAAAGCCGCGAAAACAGCCTCCGATGGATCTGGGCAGCGCAGGTCCAGCCGCACCTCTCGTCCCTTGTGGCGCACCAGAAGTTCGCCACCCGCGTGCAAGGAGGGCAGCGCAATGATGAGGGTGGCGAACATGCCGGGCGCCTTCTCGGTGTCGCGGTGGCTGACGAAGAAGCTGCCCTGGTCGTACACGAGGAGTTTGTAGAGTTCAGGCAGCACCGTTTCGGTCACGCCGAGCCCAGCAGCGGCTTGCGCCACGATGGCGTCCAGGGTTCGTCCCCAGTTCTGCCCCTGTATCCGGATTCGGTCGGCACCGATCTGCCAAGTCCGCCTAACGTGGGGGTCGACCAGGGTCTCTGCACCGCGGCCGTATGGAGCGCGTTCGGCAACAGCGATGAGCTGCTCGGCCTGGGCCGGCAGAAGAGGCAGGGCAACAGGACCGACTCCCTCGACCTCCAAGTGAGGCAGGAATATTGCACTCGTGCCGTTTGCATAGAAGTCGCCAGGAGTGCGGACCGTGCTCAGCAACGCGGCAAATTCGTTTGCGATGGAAGACAATTCGTGTCCTTTCGTGTTGGATTGTCGCTCGGGGAAGAGGGAATGGCAGTCTGGCTGGCTCAGCCCCAGTGCAAGGGGCTCTTGTCGTCCGCGACTGTACACGTGCAAATCGGCACGTGTCGCCGTCTCGCCATCTACTGCCGACCTTGGGAATGACGGCTGGCTGCGACGACCGAAGTCTCAGAAACCCGCGGCCAAACCAAGCTGCTTGCCGGGCGCCTGTTGCCATGCCCCATGTACTTTCGCGCAGCAATGCCTTCACTGCTAGCAAAGTTTACAATCAAGGCATCGGAGGTATGTGCCATGGGAACTCTGACCATTCGTAACCTGGAAGACCCGCTAAAGAGCCGATTGCGCCTACGCGCCGCTGCGCGCAACCGTTCGATGGAAGAAGAAGCACGCCAAATCCTTCGCACGGCACTGCAGGAGCCGACCGCAGCGACGCTGGATCTGGGCGCTCGTATTCGAGCCCGGTTTGCCGCGCTGGGTGGCGTTGAATTGCAGATCGCCGCACGTGAGCCGGTGCGCCCACCGCCCGCCCAGGAAGAATCGTTGGTCGCTCGCGGGAGCCGTGGGCGCAAGCCCAGCACCCGTTCACGACGGCGCGGATGAGCATACTGCTAGACACCAACGTGCTGTCGGAACTGGTACGGGCCACGCCCGAGCCGGCAGTGCTAGCCTGGTTCTTTGGACAGCCGGCCGAGACTCTGTTTGTCAGCGCCGTCACCCAGGCCGAGATGATGCTCGGCGCACGACTGCTGCCCAAAGGCACGCGGCGTAAGGCACTCGAGGGCGCCGTGGGCTCAATGTTCGACGAAGACTTTGCCGGGCGAATCTTGCCCTTCGACAGCGCTGCAGTGTCCGCCTATGTGGACATCGTCAGCTCCCGTCGTGCCGCAGGCAAACCGGTCTCGCAA
>JAOTTZ010000085.1 GCA_029864165.1 Burkholderiaceae bacterium | reverse complement strand
TGCCGCCGGGTTTCCTGCCGCCACGGTGCAACAAGTCGCGCGGTTGATCAAGGTCAACGAGTACAAGCGGCGCCAGTCACCGGTGGGCATACGCATCACACACCGATCGTTCGGCAAGGACTGGCGCTACCCCATCACGTCGCTGTTTCCTGCATGAGCTGGCAAGGTAATCCACTCCGTGTCATCAACGATCCACCAGCCACCTCGGCTGAAGTCCATTTGTGGCACGACCCTTGCGCCAAGTGACCCGTATACACCTCAAACCGTTCGCCTGCGCCCATTGTTGCTCATATGAAGAATAAAGAGGTGCACATAGTGCCAGAGCTTTATTGACACAGTAAGACTAGGATGCACTCTGGTCATGTTCAGCCGGAACGGTCTGCGCTGGTTGGGAGGGCGGCTTTGTCCGCCAGTACCCCCCTTGGCTGAAGCAATCCCAAGCCCACTTGATCCACTTCAGCAGCGAAGCTGCGAGCCACAGCGCCCACAGTAGCATGGCAGCACGATACGCGAGCACGGGCGCTGTAAGCACCCAAGCCTTTACCGTTTCTCCGCTCAGCCGATCTTGGTACCAATGCAAGTTCCATGCATCTGAACCATTGCCCGAAATCATCATGTCCGGGTAGCCCAACAGTCCAGTGCGGACGGTGTTGAGTAAGACGATGGCGACGACCAAGGTCCACACTACCAGCCCAAGCTGCATCGCGATGAACGCACGATCGCGCAAGCCTTCACCAACACGCTTGCGCACGCCTAACAAGACAAACCACGCTGCCACGGCAACGGCTCCCCATAGCGTTGTTTGAGCGATTCCCAAACCGAGTAGAAACCACGCGGCAATGCTCAGCGGTGCGACTCGAGACCGCCCCAACGCTACGGCAATCCCAAACACCGGTATCAACACGCCCCAAAACAATACGGCCGGGCCGATCACGGGGCCTCTCGTTGCGAGTACCACCCGGTCTTGCGGCACTTGGATTGAAATCGCATTGTTAACACCCGGCGCGCCGACGTTGGCGAGATGGGTTTCGAACCACCAATTCATTCCGCGCGCTTCGCGCCAATCCAACGCGATCTGATGTGCACCCGGAGTGATGGGCAGCGTGATGCTCCGGCCCTGCGGCTGTATCGGTTGCACCTGTTCGTTGATTGAAACCGCCATCAACTCGGCACCTTCGGGAAGTTCCAGTCTATGGTTCCCGCCTTGGCTAGAACGTAAAGAGATATTCGTAGACACGTCGGTTGCGCGCTGGCCTGGTACCACGCCAGTGCTCACGCGGTCTACAGTCATCGTCTGGCCCGATACGCCCAGCGGCTTGCTGACAGCGATTGAGACCGATTCCCCCGGCCATGGTCGCCACGTCGGCATCCAACGTTGGCCCAACTGGTGCAACACCGGCGGGATGCCTGACAGACCCACGTGCCACTGGGTCGAAGCGTCTAGCTTCCACACTTCAACCTGGTTGGGTTCGCGCGTGCTTTGCCACTGGAACTTCGGCGCCTCTTTGAGCGTGCTCACAAACGCGGCAGCGTCTTCGGTGCCGAGCTGAACAATCGCATGGCCATCTTGCACACGCACCGAGGCATCGTTTACAGCTTCGCCGTCGATGAGCTTGATCTTGCTTTGTGCCGGTGCACGGCTTGGCGCTATGCGTCGCACATGCGTTGCAATCGTCCACCGCTTGCCAAGGTGCAGGGTGCGCTCCACGCGCAGAAAAGGCGGGAGCGCGTCGCGCTGTGTGCCGCTGCTTTCGGTGTCGCGCTGAGTCATCGCGCGCGACAGGCTGAGCGCCCCTGATGCCAAGCCGCGGGCATCCAGGCCCGCGAGCGTCCAACCCGTAATCTGCGACTTGAGTTCACGCAGCGGCATCGGCAACGCAATCTCCACGCGTGACACGTCGCCCACGTCGCTATCCAACACGATCTGGTGAATGCCTGCGCGTATCGACACCCACAGCACGTCGGCTTCATCGCGTCTCAGCACTGCGGGTAAATCGTCAACCGTGACCACGGAAGGTCGCCAGTTCGTGCCTCGCCCGGGTAGCGGCACTGCGACATCCGCCTGCGCGTGCACTTCGAGCCGCAACTGGATGCGCGAATCCTGCGCGATCACCAGCATGCGCGACACGTCGGCGCAGGCGGGCATGCAATCGGGGGCCGCTGAAAGTTTGGCCCGCAGCTCATCGAATATTTCCTGGGGTGGCACGACCAACGACTGTGGCGCCGATTCCCGAGCGGCAACTTCTTCGTGCGTGCCGAGCAATGCCAACAGACACAACGCCGCGGACGCCGTCACGCCGCCAAGGCGCCAAGACGCCTTGGGCAGCAGCGCAACGATCGCCAGCAAGGCCGCGATCATCAATGCAAAACTGCCCAGCCGCAGCAGCACCGTGCCGGTTGGCGGCAGCAGCATCACGGTGAACTGCTGTGAAGCTTGTGCAGGGCCTTGCCATGTCAGCCGGTGAGAGTTCCATCGCCAGTGCGGCAGCCCCGGCCCGGTCTGGACTCTCACCTGCGGATCGACATCATCGAGTTTTGAGCCGGTCGAGGATTTCCCTGCCAAGCTGCTGGTCGCCGCGACGACGCCGCGTGCGTAGCCTTGCAACGATGGGCTTTGCGCCGGTGACGACTCTGATTCGCCGGCCACGGCCACGGTTTCATCCAAGGGTATGGCTGCTTCTTCAGCTTTTCGTGCCCGAGAATCTATCGGCCGCACGCCCGGTAGCTCGTGGCTTGCCGAGCGCTTGCCAGGTCCGCCGAGCGCTTGCCATGGTCGCTCTAACGCGGGATACATCGACAGCCGCACTTGTTCAACGCCATAAGGCAGGAGCACCAAGGCAATCAGTACTGCGCCCGCTCGGGCGCCCCAAGTCGATAAGCTCAATAGCCTACCGGCTGGCAATACCTTGGTGAGCGTCAGCAGCGCCAGCAGGGCCAGCCACAGCGCTTGGGGTGCCCCTGGCATATGCCACGACGCCGCCAAAGCCAGTCCAAGCAACACACCAGTGCGCCAGCCGATCAACTTGCCAGCGGCTAGCGCGCTGAGCAAAACAAAGAAGAAGTCCCACAAGGTCCACTGGGATACCCAAGCGCCCGACGCAGCGTCGACGTTGCTGGCGTGCAGCAGCCGCCACCCTGGCGGCAGATGGAGCACCGCAGACGCTTGCTCGAAGTCAACGCGCCAACCAGAGGCTGAGAACGTTCGCGCGCTCGTGTTGACGCGGCTGTCGGCGCGAATATCAGCGCGGCCCTGCCGCACTTCGATGCCAAAGGGGCCGTCTTGGCTGAGCCGCGTGATCGGCTGATCGTCGCCCCCCACTGACGCGCGGCCAAGCTCGCCGGGGCGCGCCAACTCTAGCCGCCATGAGCGTGACAAATGGCCGGTGATGGCATCGTGAACGGTGTACCCACCGCCGTCGAAGTCGAGCCAGATTTCGCGTGCGATCGATAGCTTATCCGGGTTGGGCGTTGGGTTGCCACGCTTTGTCTGTGTCATGGCCATGGTGTCGCCCGCCCTGACGCGGTATGCGGGATACTGCTTCCACGCATCTGGTATCTCTACCTGCTGGGGATCGATCTGGACGACTCCGTCCACACTGATAACGCGCAGCTCGTTGTGCGCTGAGACGGACCACGTTTCATCCCGCGCAGCCGCGGTGGGCAGCGAGAGTGCTTGCGGCGGTGACATCATCCGTCCCCGCACCTCAACTGTCCAATTACCAGCGCGCGCTTGCAGCTCAAGCTTGCCATCGTCTTGCAAGCGCGCGGGCAGTGCGCTGCGCATCGATACCGGAACAAAGCCGGGAAGCAACGCGAAATCCAGCTGCAGCTGGCGCGGCTTTCCAGCAACGGCCAGCTCATAGTGCGTCGTTACCTGCAAGGGAATTTGATCGTCCACCAGTCGGGCCGTACGCACCACAACGGTGTCGGTGATATGTTCTTGCGTTGCCGACTGCTTGAGCCAAAGGCGGCCTTGGCGGTCCGGCGTGCGATTGATGCGCATGCCGTCAACCCACACGCGCACGCTTCCGGTTGCCGTGGGCATCAGCAGCCCCTGGGGCATCTCAGCCCAAGCGATGGCGCCAGTGATGACGTATTGACCGGGTGACAAGCGCGCAACAGGACGCCCGTCCCGCTGCGATACGGGTACCGCCTGCCCATTGGCCTTGATATCTTGCGGCCAGTGCTCTGTCTGGCCTGGCAATTCGACCGCGCTCTCGGCACCGAACACACGCACTTCGTAGCGGAAGCTGGCGCGATTTGGCCCCGCGTTCACTTCGAGCTGCGAGGGCCACACACAAGTGTGCGTTGCCGGATCGTTAAAAGGTGTCGGGCAGGCGAGCATCTCGGCCCCGTGCATTACCCAAGGCACCCAGGGTTTGAGCGGTTCAGGGACGGAGCTTGGTGGAAGCGGCGCCGCCAAGGCTGCGCTCAAGCTCAACAACGCGAACAACGCGCACCAGCGACCCACATGATTTGACGTCAGCAAAGCCACTGGCGCAGTTCCTTTGTAGTTTTTGTGTCGTTGGCGGAGCTGTCACGCAACCGTCACGCCCTTCCAAAACGCAACGCGACCCTTGATTTCAGCCGCCGCCTCGAGCGGTTCAGGGTAATACCACACCGAGTCGGGATTGAGCTCACCTTTGATCAATAGACTGTAGTAATGCGCCTGGCCTTTCCAGTAACACGCGCTGCGGTGGTTGCTGGAAACCACGTACTCGCGCTTGAGCGAGCTCTCGGGAAAGTAGTGGTTTCCTTCGACGAGCACTGTGTCGTCACTTTCTGCGATGACGGTGTCGTTCCAAACTGCTTTCATGGGGCCCTCCTGGCTGATGATTGCTTCACCATTGTGTCGCGAGTTGGGTTGAAAACGCGAACCCGATTGTCAAGGCTGCGGCGCTGGCGGGAACGGTCTCGCAAGTAGCGCCTGGCACACCCTTTTTGGCGAGCACGCTAGGCAGTCGCTCAAGCCGTGCGGCGAAACCTCCAGGGGCGACCAACAACGCCAATTGTCGGTCTCTGCGAAAATCATGCGTATGAGCATCACCGAGTTAGAAACTTACGTGACTGGTATTGGCCAAGCCGCCCGCGCCGCCGCCGCGGCGTTGGCCAAGGCCACCACTGCCGCCAAGAACGCCGCGCTGCTGGCCTTGGCGCGGCGTCTGCGCGAGCAGCGCGTGGCTTTGCAGCAGGCCAATGCGCTTGACGTGAGCGCTGCACAAACGGCGGGGCTGGCCGAACCCATGGTCGAGCGTTTGAAGCTCAGCGATCAAGTCGTCGAACAGATGGCGCAGGGCTGCGAGCAGGTTGCGGCGCTGCCCGACCCCGTTGGCGAGATCACCCACCTGCGGCCCCGCCCCAGCGGTATCAGCGTCGGCCAGATGCGTGTGCCGCTCGGCGTTTTCGCGATGATTTACGAGAGCCGCCCCAACGTCACCATCGATGCGGCCTCGCTGGCGATCAAGAGCGGGAACGCTTGCGTCTTGCGCGGGGGCTCTGAGGCACTGCACTCGAACCTGGCGCTGTGCAAATTGGTGCAGGCTGCGCTCGATGAAGCGCAGCTCCCCACCGGCGCAGTGCAACTGATTTCTACCACCGACCGAGCGGTCGTGGGCCGGTTGATTGCCATGCCGGAGTTCATAGACGTGATCATTCCGCGCGGCGGCAAGGGTTTGATCGAACGCATCAGCGTTGAGGCCAAGGTGCCGGTGATCAAGCACTTGGACGGCAACTGCCATGTTTACGTCGACGCAAGCGCCGACATCGAGCTCGCGGTGCGCGTGACCAACAACGCGAAAACGCAAAAAACCGGCGTTTGCAACGCTGCCGAGTCGCTGCTGGTGCACACAAACATCGCGCCCCTGTTCTTGCCAAGAATAGGCGCCGTGTTTGCGGCCCAAGGCGTTGAGATGCGCTGTGATGAGCCGTCGAAAACCGTTCTGCGCACCGTACCTGACGCAAAGTTGGCAGACGCCACCGAGGCCGATTGGTACGAGGAGTATCTGGCGTCCACGATCAGCATCAAGCAAGTGCCCGACCTTGACGCAGCTATTGCGCACATCAACCGCTATGGATCGCATCACACAGACGCCATACTTACGGAGCATCAACCAAGCGCAATGCGCTTTTTGCGTGAGGTCGATTCCTCCAGTGTGATGATCAACGCCAGCACGCGCTTTGCCGATGGTTTTGAGTTCGGGCTGGGCGCTGAAATCGGTATCAGTACCGACAAGCTGCACGCTCGCGGGCCAGTCGGTCTTGAAGGGTTGACGTCGATGAAGTGGGTGGTGTTAGGCCACGGTGAGGTGAGATCCTGATACCGGTGCGTGAAGCCCCGTGAACAACGCCAATGGGAGAAGCTCACCGGGCAAGTACGAAAGCGCCGTCACTTCAGTGCTGCGAGCGCGCGGGCCTTGATTTCTTCAACCTTGCCAGTGCCTGAGATTTTGCCGTACTTCGGCGCGTTGGCATCGCCCGTCGCGGCCCAGTCGGCGTAGTAACGCACGAGAGGGCGGGTCTGGCTTTGATACACCGACAGCCGCTTTTTAACCGTTTCTTCCTTGTCGTCTTCGCGCTGGATCAAATCTTCGTTCGTCACATCGTCCTTGCCCGCTATCTTGGGCGGATTGAACTTGACATGGTAGGTACGGCCCGAGGCCGTATGCACACGGCGGCCGCTCATGCGCTCGATGATTTCAGCGTCGGGCACATCGATCTCTAGCACCCTGTCGAGATTCACACCAGCCGCCTTCATGGCATCGGCCTGCGGCAACGTGCGAGGAAATCCGTCGAACAAAAACCCGTTTGCACAGTCGGGCTGTGCAAGGCGCTCTTTGACCAGGCCGATGATGATTTCGTCGCTGACCAAGCCACCCGCGTCCATGACCTTTTTGGCTTCTAGACCCAGTGGCGTGCCTGCCTTGACGGCCGCGCGCAACATGTCACCGGTAGAAATTTGCGGGATGCCGAAGTGGCCGCAGATGAAGGCAGCCTGCGTGCCCTTACCGGCGCCCGGGGGACCCAACAAGATCAGTCGCATCGTCGTTCCTTATTGCCAAGAAGGGGTCTCATCGCACGGTCATCGCACGGGCGGAATGAGCATAGCATGCGCGCTCATCCAACCAGTGCGCGCACGCGTGCCAGGTCGTGCGGCGTGTCAACACCAGGACCGGGGGGCTGCTCGGTCACGTGCACGGCTATGCGCTCGCCGTGCCACAGGGCACGTAATTGTTCCAGCGACTCGGTAATCTCCAGCGGGCTCTGCGGCAGCGAAGGAAACTTGCGCAAAAACCGC
>JAOTTZ010000084.1 GCA_029864165.1 Burkholderiaceae bacterium | reverse complement strand
CTGTCGTCTTATGCCGCATTCCTCAGATCCTGGTAGCCAGCCACGGCATTTTCGACAAACGCTCGGCCTCGAAGGCGCGTATTTTGGCTTTGTGGCGCAAGGTCAGCGCAATTTCATCGTGGCCGCCGAGCAAGCATGACTTTCGAAAAGCATCGACCTCGAAACCGAGCTCGGCGCCGTCGGGTTTGACCACCACCTGGCGCTCTAGGTCTATGCTGACGCTATAGCCGACAAACGCGGCCACATCGTCGAACAGACGGGCCACCTCGGACTCTGTCAGCACGATAGGCAGCACACCGTTTTTGAAGCAGTTGTTATAGAAAATGTCGGCGAAGCTGGGTGCAATCAGCGCCCGAAAACCGTACTGCTCGAGCGCCCAAGGCGCATGTTCGCGCGAGGACCCGCAGCCGAAGTTCTTGCGTGCCAGCAGTACCGACGCGCCCTGGTAACGCGGCTGATTGAGCACGAAGTCGGGGTTGGGTTGGCGCGTCGCCGGGTCTTGGCCTGGCACGCCAGTGTCGAGGTAGCGCCAGCCGTCGAACAAGTTCGGCCCGAAACCGTTGCGGTGGATCGACTTGAGGAACTGCTTGGGAATGATGGCGTCGGTATCAACGTTCTCACGATCCATGGGCGCTACCAACCCCTTGTGCGTACGGAAAGCTTGCATAGCCGCGCGTTCGCTACTTCTCTGCTGCGTCTTCGATCTTCTCGCCAGCTTTCTGTACGTCCTTGCCCACGCCTTCCATCGTGTTGCAAGCAGCCAGCAAAAGCAACGAAAGCACTGCCACGGTGAGTTTTTTCATCTGAGACCTCCTTAAGAAAGTCGACGTACGTCGACGAAATGCCCAACCATCGCGGCCGCTGCCGCCATGGCCGGGCTGACCAAATGAGTGCGGCCGCCGGCTCCCTGGCGGCCCTCGAAATTGCGGTTACTGGTGGACGCACAACGCTCGCCCGGTTCCAGCCGGTCGGCATTCATCGCCAAACACATCGAGCAGCCGGGCTCTCGCCACTCGAAACCAGCGCCCTTGAAAACCATGTCCAGCCCCTCGCGCTCGGCCTGCTCTTTGACCAAGCCAGAGCCTGGCACCACCAGCGCCAAGCGCACATTGGGTGCAACTGTACCGCCTACGCGGCGCACGGTTGCGGCCGCTTCGCGCAAATCCTCGATACGCGAATTGGTGCACGAACCGATGAACACCTTGTCGATCATGATGTCGGTGATGGGCTTGTTCGGCATCAGCGACATGTACTGCAATGCACGCTCCATGGCGGCGCGCTTGTTGGCGTCCCGCTCTTTTTCTGGATCGGGCACCCGAGCCTCGACCGACAGCACCATCTCCGGCGAAGTGCCCCACGTCACCTGTGGGGCAATCTTGGTCGCATCAAGGCGAACCCGCGCGTCCCAATGTGCGTCGGGGTCCGAATGCAGCGTGCGCCAATAAGCCACCGCCCGGTCCCAGTGCTCGCTTTTGGGCGCGAACGGCCTACCTTTCACATAGCTGATGGTGGTCTCGTCCACGGCAATCAGGCCGGACCGGGCACCTGCCTCAATGGCCATGTTGCAGACGGTCATTCGCCCTTCCATCGACAGCGAACGAACTGTGCTGCCGGCAAACTCCAGGGCGTAGCCCGTGCCCCCCGCGGTGCCAACCCGGCCGATGATGGACAGCGCCAAGTCTTTAGCCCCGCAGCCGCGCGGCAACACACCGTCGACCACGATGACCATGTTCTTCGCCTTTTTCGTCAGCAAGGTTTGCGTTGCCAGCACATGCTCGACCTCACTGGTGCCTATGCCATGCGCCAGGGCACCGAATGCGCCGTGGGTGGACGTGTGCGAATCGCCGCAGACGACGGTCATGCCCGGCAGCGTGGCACCTTGCTCGGGGCCAATCACATGCACAATGCCCTGGCGCTTGTCGTTCATCTTGAACTGTGTGATGCCAGCGCGGTCGCAATTGGCGTCCAAGGTGTCCACCTGCAGCCGTGAGATCGGATCGCTGATGCCCCCAGAGCGGTCCGTGGTGGGAACATTGTGGTCGCTCACCGCTAAGTTCGCAGAGAGCCGCCAGACTTGGCGTCCGGCCAGCGACAAGCCCTCAAAGGCCTGCGGGCTGGTCACCTCGTGCACCAAATGCCGGTCGATATAGAGCAAGGCCGAGCCATCGTCGTCGGTGTGGACAACATGTTCGTCCCAAATCTTGTCGTACAAAGTGCGTTGGGTCATGGCAATCAAAGGCGGCACAGAATTTGCGCAACCCCGCTATTTTCCAGCGAATTCGCCAGTATTGCCGGCCGTCGGCACGATGACCACACAAAACTGTGCTTACTCTTATTCGACCAGTATGGTGCGGCCCGTGTTGGTGCCAGTTTGCGACATGCTGATAGCCTCAGCGCCTGTCCACCAGCGCATGTGCAATGGTACCCAGGTCCACGTATTCCAATTCACTGCCCGCAGGCACACCGCGCGCTAAACGCGTAGCGCGCACGCCTCGCGCCTTCAGGTTTTCCGCCAGCACGTGCGCCGTCACTTCGCCTTCGGCGGTAAAGCTGGTAGCGATGATGACCTCTTGCACCACGCCGTTGCAGGCACGCGCCAGCAACTCGCGCAAACCGATGTCGCTGCCACCCACACCGTCGAGCGGGCTCAAGCGCCCCATCAAAACAAAGTACAGGCCGCGGTAGCCGCCACTGCGTTCCAGCGTGGACTGGTCGGCCGGTGTCTCGACAACGCAAAGCTGACTGGCGTCGCGCCTATCGTCGACGCAGGTACTGCATATCGGCGCTTCGGTGAAGGTGTGACATCGCTCGCAATGGCGCACGTTCAGCACGGCCGATTGCAGCGCTGTGGCGATCTGTTGCGCGCCAGCACGATCGTGCTGCAACAAGTGAAATGCCATGCGCTGCGCCGACTTGACGCCCACGCCAGGCAAACGGCGCAAGGCGTCGATCAGGGCTTGCAGCGCGGGCTCGGCCAAGCGCTTGGGCTAAAACGGCAGCTTCATGCCGGGGGGAATCGGTAGCCCTGCCGTCAGTGTGCCCATCTTCTCGCTTGACACAGCCTCGGCGCGGCGCACCGCGTCGTTGAACGCGGCGGCCACCAAGTCTTCAAGCATGTCTTTGTCGTCGGTCAGCAAACTCGGGTCTATGCTGACTCGCTTGACGTCGTTCTTGCAGGTCATGGTGACCTTGACGAGCCCCGCCCCCGACTGACCTTCGACCTCCACATTAGCCAGTTCTTCCTGGGTGCGCTTGAGGTTGTCTTGCATTGCCTGGGCCTGCTTCATCAAGCCGGCAAGTTGGTTCTTCATCATCTGAAGTTCTCCTGAAAGTTTGAGTGCCGTTTAACTCGGCTTGATCGATCCAGGGACAATGCGGGCGGTGCTGTACTGTTGCAGCACCGCCTGCACCACCGGGTCGTCTTGAATGATCTGCTCGGCCTGTCGCTGGCGCTGCGCGCGCGCTGCGGCTTCTCGCCGGGCGGGGGTATCGTCGGTCGCGCCCACTTCGACCTCCAGCGCTATCTCTTGCGTCAACGACAAGCTCAGCGCTGCGCGCAGCTTATCCCGGTGAGCCGGAGCGCACAAAGACTCGCGCTCCACACGCAAATTCCACACCGATCCGTCGATGGCAACGCACTGCGCTTGCAGCGCAAGCTCGCGCGCGAGCGCGGTGACGCTGCTTTGCCGTATCAGCGTCTGCACGATCTGCTCCCAGCGATCGCCGAGTGCTGTTCGTATCAATGGCTGGGCGTTCGCTGGCGACACCTGCGCAGCATCGGCATCGAAGCCGCCATTGCTTTGCGCGGCGCGCATGGACTGTGGTTCTGACGGGGCTGTGGGGCCCAGCGCCACCGATACGCCGCCGCGCGAAGACGCGCCCGCCGCGCCAGGGCTGTGCGCAGCATCGGGCACTGGCGCCGCCTCAGACGGGAAAGCCAACAGGCGCAACAGCACCATCACCAAGCCGCTGTATTCGTCAGGCGCCAAGCCCAATTCGGCGCGCCCGTGCAACACGATGCTGTAGAGCAGTTGAGTTTCGTCGGCCGGCAGCAGGCCGGCCAAACGCGTGACCTCCGAGGCCTCCGGGTCTTGACTGTCGATCGCGTCTGGCGCGGCCTGCGCCACCGCCATCTGCTGCAACAACGATGCCATCTCTTCCAGAGTACCTGCGCCCGACAAGCCCAACGCGCGCAAAGCATCGATAGCGGCCACCACCGCCGCGCCATCGCGGGCAGCGAGGGCCTCGACCAGCCGCACAGCGTGACCGCGATCGACAGCGCCCAGCATCTGGCGCACGCTGGCTTCACGCAGCGACCCGGCGCCAAACGCAATCGCCTGATCGGTCAGAGAAAGCGCATCACGCATCGAGCCGTGGGCGGCGCGTGCAATCAAGCGCAGCGCAACTGCATCGGCGTCAATCTTTTCTTGCGCGAGCACCTCTGCCAAATAGGTTTGTATCGTTTGCAGGGCCAGCGGACGCAGGTTGAACTGCAAGCAGCGCGACAACACAGTAGCCGGTACCTTCTGCGGGTCGGTCGTGGCGAGCACGAACTTCAAGTAGTCGGGGGGTTCCTCCAGCGTTTTCAGCATGGCGTTGAACGCATGCGTAGACAACATGTGCACTTCGTCGATCATGTAAACCTTGAAGCGCCCCAGCACCGGTTTGTAGACAGCCTGATCGAGCAGTTGGGTGATTTCCTCCACGCGGCGATTCGATGCGGCGTCCAACTCTACGTAATCAACAAAGCGTCCACTGTCGATGCTGAGGCAGGCTTCACACACACCGCAAGGCGACGCTGTGATACCGCCCTGCCCGTCCGCCCCCGTGCAATTCAAAGACTTGGCCAGTATGCGCGCTACCGTCGTCTTGCCCACGCCACGGGTACCGGTGAACAGGTAGGCATGGTGCAGCCGCAGCGCTTGCAGCGCATTGGCAAGCGATTGCACGACATGCGCCTGCCCAACCAGTGCATCGAAATTGCGCGGCCGGTACTTGCGCGCCAGAACCAGGTAACTCATGCGCCGATTCTACGAGTCACCCCTTTCACTGCGTACCGTCAAGTGGCATACAATTTGTTTCGACGGGCCTCCCCGCATGGAAGCGTGGCCAACCGGGTCAGGTCGGGAACGAAGCAGCCCTAACCGTCGTGACCAGTGCCGGGATCAGGCTCGTCAATTCCCATTGAGCGGCCCCACCCGGGCGTGTGCAACGGCTCTTGTTCAAGGTTCTAGGCAATCTCACCATGACCGATGACCGCCGACACTTCACGCGCATTACTTTCGAAGCCCCCGCGCAGTTGGAAACACCACTGGGTTGTTTTGGCGTCAAGGTGCTCGACTTGTCTTTCAAGGGCGCGCTGGTCAGCTTGCCTTTGAAAGGAATTGTCCAGGCAGGATCTGTCTGCACGCTCATCGTCACCCTGACCGACTTAGGCGCGAGCATCACCATGCCCACCGACGTCGTGCATATTCACGGCCGGCACATCGGTTTACAGTGCCACAGCATCGATATTGACAGCATGACGCATTTGCGGCGGCTGATCGAACTCAACCTTGGCGACCAGGCATTGCTGGAGCGCGAACTGAAGGCACTGGTTTCGGCGTGAACCATGCGCTCTGAACGCCGCTTTGTCGCTGCGAATGCGCTAACTTCAGGCGGGCAGCTTTGTTTTCCGGTTGGGCCCCACCGAATTGGCGCTTCGGCGGCGGCCGAGCTCACACCGTTCGAGTGAACTTGACACTGGCGAGGCTATCCTCGCCAAGCTCGGTGGACATGGGCGTCAATCCCTCGCAACAATCGACCCACTCATCCAGATGTGGCCAAGGCCGTTAACCCAAACAGGTGCTGACCCCGAGGCCAAGCTCAGCAGTTAGCGATCTAATTCGCGATCTAATTCGCCGTGGTCAGTCCTCAACCTTGGCCTCGGTCCAATCCACACTGGAGCCACCGCTCACCGAACCGCTAGCCTTCACGAGAGTGTCGGTGCTTACGGCGTTGAAAAACGCATCGCGGCCAATGTGGCTGTTGTAGGCACCGAGGAAGTCGTCGTCAGTGAAGCCGGCAGTATCGACGAAGATGCCCAAGATGGTCACGCCGTTGGGGTTGACCAAAGCATCCACTGGGCCTTGCAAGATTACTCGCGAATCTGAAGCGCTAGAACGCAGTTCGAGCTCGGTTGCTATCACTGTGTTGCTGGCGGCGAGCCAGCGACCGCGGATGCGCACATGGTTTGGAACCGACAGCTCGGACAGCGATGCAATGCCGCCCTTGAATCTCGTCAGCGAGTTCGAACTCACTGTCACGCCGGACAAGCCGGCAAGGGTGAGCGTCGCACCGGTTGGGTCTACGCCGGCAAGATCGGCTTCGAGACGTATGTTGTTGAGCAGCGAAACTTTGCTGGCGGTAAGCACGCCGCTAGTGATCTCGCCTTCCACCTGGAGCTTGCTACCGAGCTCAATGTCTCCGGGCTCGCCACCTACGAATTGCGTGGACGCGGTGATCACTACCCGCTGCGCACCAACGACAAATCCATTACCGCTGAGGCTGCCCACGAAGCCTTCGGCCGCGACATCGGCGATATCGGATCCGATCAACCCGCTGGGCTCGACTTTGCTGGCGGTAAGTGTGTCGCAAATCGGGTTGCCCGAGCAGGCGTTGCCCTTGACCCCGACCAGTATGCCGTTCCACAGTCCTGCGGGCAAATCACTGATCGTCGCGCCGGCATAGATCACCTTAGTGGTTCCAACGACAAATGTCTGCCCGACGACGTCGTGGCTCTTGACGAAGCCCATGGTCGCGAACGAGGGCGATGGTAGCGTAGCCTTCTTCTCAATAAACCCGGCAGCGACGACATCTCCCCAAACTGGAAGGCCGTGCACCTCAACAAAGTCACCCACGACCGGCACCACAGAGTTTTCAAACCGAGTCAGGTTGTCAATTCGCACTGTCTGCCCCATCACCACCATGCGGTTGGCATCAATCACCTGCTCCACGCGACCACTGAGGGGGGGCGCGACACTAACTTTGCTGGCTGTTGCGCCGCTGATCGAGCCATCGACGCGCACGACCATACCAACCCGCAAGTCGCTCTCAGCGGCAACTTGACCATCGATGAGGATGGTTGCGCCAACGGTGCTGAATTTGACATGGTTGACCCATATACTGCCCAGCCGTCCGATGGTGCCATGGGACACTTCGATGCGGTTGCCGGAGCCACCGATTCCGCCACCGCTGCCGTTACTGGTCGCGACATCATTGCCGCCGCCACAGGCGACGAACACCAACAGGGTTAGGGTCGCGGCCACTGC
>JAOTTZ010000083.1 GCA_029864165.1 Burkholderiaceae bacterium | reverse complement strand
TGCGAGCGCTGGTGGCCGTGCGTCTGATGAACATTACACGATGATGCACCAGGTACAGGGGGAAAAACCAGCCAAGCTAAAATATTATGGCACAACATTTCACTTTCTTGGCCGAGCCCAGCATCTATGCGGGTTTGCGGCCGCTGTAAGGCCGAAATCCTCGGAAAAGTGACAAAGATGGGCTACGCTCGCGCCGGGCTTGCGCACACGCGCTCGCACATGCTGCGTCACACGATGGCCAGCCGTCTGCTGGCCGGCGGCTCCTCGCTCAAGGAAGTGGCCGACGTGCTTCGGCACCGCTCGCTGAACACAACGCTGATCTACGCCAAGCTCGACAGCGGTCGCCTTGTCGAAGTGGCCCTGCCTTGGGCCGGGAACTGCGCCGCTGCCACGACCGGGAGGGCGTCATGACGATCGGCCTGACCGCGCTCGTGGAGCGCTACCTCACAGAACGCCGCACCCTTGGCTTCCAACTGCGCTCAGCCGCCTACAGCCTGCGCAGCCTGGCCGAGTACGTCAGATGCACGCGTCACCGCGGACCCTTGACCCTGGAGGTCATGGCCGAGTGGGCGCGTCTGGACTCCCATGCAAGCGTCGATCCACGGACCTGGGCCAGACGGCTGAAGCAGTTGCGCTCCTTCGCACGCTGGATGCAGCAGTTCGAGCCCGCCACCGAGGTGCCCGACGACACGATCTTCGGTCGGCTGCCCGAGCGCCAGGCACCGCACATCTACAGCCAAGATGAAGTGCAGCAGTTGCTGGCTGCAGCGCGCGAACTCGGTCCCAGCTCCGGCCTGCGCGGCCTGGTCTACGAAACGCTGTTCGGCTTGATTGCCAGCTGCGGCCTGCGCCTGTCAGAGGCGTTGTCGCTCAACCTTGGCGACGTGGATCTCAGGCGCGGCCTGCTGACGATCCGGCGCACGAAGTTCGCCAAGTCGCGCCAGGTGCCGCTGCATCCAAGCACGGCCAAGGCCTTGGGCCAATACCGCTGGACGCGGGACGTGGCCGGTGCCTCACGTGACGACGACGCGCCGTTCTTCATCGGCACGCGAGGCCGCCGGTTCGGCAAGCCGATCAGCGTTCACCAGGTGGACAACGTCTTCGCCCAACTGCGCAGAGCACTGGGCTGGATCAACCGCGGCATGCACCACGCACCGCGCATCCACGACCTGCGGCACACCTTCGTGGTCAGGCGCATTCTGCTGTGGCAGCAGCAGGGCATCGACGTGGACGAGGCGATGCTGTCGCTGTCGACCTACGTCGGGCACGCGATGGTGACCAACACCTACTGGTACCTGCAGGCGGTGCCGGAGTTGATGGCGGTGGCCGCGCAGCGCTTCGAGTCGTGCATGCCGGAGCTCAGCCATGGCTGAGGCCCGCCACCACCGGAAGGGAGACCGCCCAAGCTTCCCGGCGTTGGTGCAGCAGTTCTTCACCGAGTACCTCGTCGCCCAGCGGGCGCTGAGCCCGCGAACGGTGTTCTGCTACCGCGACGCGATGACCCTGTTCCTTGGGTACACGACCGAGCACCTGGGCAAGCCGCCGACGACCGTGCAACTGATCGACATCACGCCGGAGTTGGTTCTGAAGTTCCTGGCTCACTTGGAACGTGAGCGGCACAACTCGGTGCGAAGCCGCAACCTGCGGCTGACGGCCTTGCGGGCGTTCCTGAAGTTCGCGGGCCGACGCGACGTGACGGCGCTGCACGTTGTCGAACGGGTGATGGCCGTGCCGATGAAGCGCTTCGAGCGGCCGCTGCTTGGCCATCTGACGCGGCCCGAGATGATCGCCGTGTTGGGGCAGCCTGGCGCCGATTGGACTTCGCAGCGCGACCACCTGCTGCTGAGCCTGCTCTACAACACCGGCGCGCGCGTGTCGGAGATCGTCGGGGTGCGCGTCGTCGACGTGGTGCTGGACGGTGCGGCCTGCGTCCACCTGCACGGCAAGGGGCGCAAGGATCGCTCGGTGCCACTGTGGAAGTCGACTGCGGCGGCCATCCGCGCCTGGTTGAACGCCAACCCCGACCTGCGCGGTTCGGCGGCACTGTTGCCCAATCGATCCGGGCATCCGATGACGCGGTGCAACGTGGCGCAGCGACTGGCGCTCGCGGTCGACAGGGCATCGGTCGAGCAGCCGAGCCTCAAGGCCAAACGCATCTCGCCACACAGCTTGAGGCATACGACCGCCATGCATCTGCTGCAAAGCGGCGTGCCGTTCAACGTGATTGCGCTGTGGCTCGGCCACGAGAGCACGAACACGACGCACCGCTACGTCGAGGCCAACGTCGAGATGAAGGAGAAGGCGCTCGCCCGACTTGAGGCGCCCGACATAAAGCTCAAGCGCTTCCGCGCCAGCGACGACCTGATGAAGTTCCTGCAGAGCCTATAACTATGCAAAGCGCCGCGAGCCTGACAGCGCCTGCCGACCCAGCGGACGGCGGTGCCGGGTGCCGCGGACCTACGCATAGTTGAGTGCTATGCATAGGGGTCGTGCCGCGCCGGTTGTCAGCCAGACCTGTCACCCGAAACAATGCTGCCGGATAACTGACGTTTGCAGTTGGAGGTCCCGGCCATCAGCTGGCGCTCGCGACCGACCGGTTCGGAGTCGTGCGCCTCCAAGAGTCCATTGATCGTCAGTAGCGTTGGCGCACGAATTTCCTCATATCGGCCATGTTGTCTGATGCTGTGCAGCGAAAACTGAATCGCTCGGCTCCGCCTGAAGGGATCCAACCTCGCGTCCCTTCTTTTGCGGGAAGGTAACGGACACATCGCATTTTGGCGGCCTCGCCCAATCCACGTCCAAAGGACTGCGCAATCACACCTGCCAGGTGGAAAACGGTGCTGCCGTGGTGAGGGGCGTCACCGTTTTGACGGACACCGTCGCATGCAAACTACGCAGCCATGACCAGGCGATGCATCCAGTCGAGCAACACGGCCGGCAGATTCGAGGGCTTCGCCAACAAAGCGTATTGGTTTACCCCGAAAACGCCTGGCAAGTAACCGGCGGCGTGCCTGTCCACGGTCAGGCAGAAGGGCGCGATGCCCTGAAGCTTCGCCTCGATGACGGCGCGCCGCATGTCCTCGACGCCGTATCGACCCTCGTAGACATCGACATCGTTGGGCTTGCCATCGGACAGCAGAAGCAGCAAGCGCTGCGAGGCGGGCTCCCGCATGAGCGTCGCGCTGGCATGGCGGATCGCGGCGCCTGCACGCGTGTACTGTTCGGGTTCGAGCGCCGCGATGCGGGTCGCCACATGATTGCCGTAAGGCTCGTCGAAGCGCTTGATTGTCCGCACCGACACCGACCGAGGACCGTAACCTGAGAACGCCTGCGCGGCGTACGGCTCGCCCAGCGCGCTGAGGGCGATGCACACCAAGAGCAGCGCCTCGCGTTCGACGTCGATGACGCGCCGGCCGCTGGAGACCCACCCGTCGGTCGACCCGCTGACGTCGATGAGCAGCAGGACGGCCATTTCGCGCTTCGATCGCTTCTGCGATCGATAGAGCGCCTGCGCCATCGGAAGCCCCGCGCGGAGGTCGGCCTGAGCGTCGATGCAGGCTTCGAGATCGAGATCGTCCCCATCGAGTTGTCGGCGCAGCGGCGTGCGCTGTCCGCGCAGCATCTCGAAGCGCCGCCGGATCGCGTCCAGCATCGAGCGGTGCTCGGCCAGAGTGTCGTCCACCCACAACTGCGGGCCGGCGAGTGCCGGCAGCAACCGGACGGTGGCGCCTGGTTCACGGTAGGCCTGGATGCGGTGGTCCCATTCGGGGTAGTGGATCTGTCCCGATCCGTCGGCGCCCGCGCCGGCACCGTGTTTCGCCCGTGCGTCGGGCGGGTCGTCGGACAGCAGCACTTCCTTCGGTGCACCGGGTGTCGAGACGAGTCGTGCCTGCTCGAGTTCGGCGAGCGATTCGGCAAATTCGTCGGCTGCCGTCTGGGCATCGCGGTCGGTGGGGCGCTGCAGTCCGAGGGGATCCTCGGCGACTTCATGCGGCGCCGAGGCTTGGATCATCCACGCTCCCTGTCGAGCATCGTCTTCGTCGTCCGTTGCTTCGCGCACCTTCGGGTGGCGCGCCAACCGGGCGCTGCGGGTGGGGCTCGCCGGTTCGAGGTCGGATGCGCTGTCGTCTTCGACCGTCGGTCCCGACGGTGCGCCCGGTGCATGGAGTTCGCCGGTCCACCAATCCTTGAACAAGGGCTGGGTCCCCAGCCGCACGGCAAACGAAGCATCAGGCTGGACTTCGATCGCAATCTGGCGCGCCATGTGCCTGGATCTCTCGGGCGAGGGGCTGCACATGGCGTCGGCGCCCCGTGCCAGGCTCGGTGTGACCATTAGCCGACGCACCCAGGCTTCGAGTGGTTGCCGCCCCGCGGGGAAACTCGACATCGCCGGGCGCGCGCTCAGCGCGGCCGCCCGCAAGTTGTTCAGCGGCCCCCGCATGCCCGGCAGCAGTTGCGCCAATGCCGCATCGGCGGCATGGGCCTCGATCAGCAGGTAGAGGTCACGGACCAGCGGCGCAGCGCCGCTGCCCGCGCCTGCAGCGCTGCCCCGGTACGCGCGCATCGCCTGCTGAAGTGCCACCGTGCGAAACCGTTCCAGTGCCCGTGCCGCATCGGTCAAGCCGGTCTCGGCCGGCAACCAGATGCAGGCGCCGTCCGTGGCCGGGATCGCGCCCTCCACGCGGGGACGGTGCTGTCGTTGAAAGGATTTCGCGAGAATGGTGGCGCGTGCTGGAACCTGCGCCGTACGCAGACGGTAGGTGCGACCGAACACGGCCACGATCAGCAGGTCCAGACGTTGCGCGACATCGGCCAGCGTGAGCGCGGGCACTGCTGGCGCGTTGGCGCGGTTTCGACGCCAAACGCCCTGGACGAAGTTCGTCGCATGAAGCGCTGCATCGGTGATGACGTCTTCGGCTTCGGCCATGCCCGGCGCCCCGCGTTCAGACGAAGGTGGCGTCGACCAGGTCGCGCATCGCGCCGACCAGCGATTCGTCGTCGGACAAGGGAGAGACGATGGCGGTGTAGCAGGCCTGGCGAGCGCTGACGCCACTGGCCACCAGACCGGCGGCGGCGATCAGCAGCCGCGTGCTCGGCACTTCCGCAAGGCCACGGTCGCGCAGGCTGCGCAGCCTGTGCCCCAGCGACACCAACGCCATCGCGGTCGCGTGGTCGGCGGTAGCTTCGCGTTCGATGATCGCCGCTTCCTGCTGTGCTGGCGGGAAGTCGAAATCCAGCGCCACGAAGCGCTGACGCGTACTGGGCTTCAGGTCCTTCAGCATGCGCTGGTAGCCCGGGTTGTACGACACGATGAGCTGGAAGCCCGGTGCGGCCACGATCGTCTCGCCGGTCTTGTCGATCGGAAGGAAACGCCGGTGGTCGGTCAACGAATGCAGCACGACCATCGTGTCCTGGCGCGCCTCGACGACCTCGTCCAGATAGCACAGGGCGCCCTCGCGCACGGCGCGAGTGAGCGGTCCGTCCTGCCAGGCCGTGCCGTCGTGTCGGATCAGAAAGCGGCCGATCAGGTCACTCGCCGTCAGATCGTCGTGGCACGAGATCGTCACGAGTGGGCGCTTCAGCCGCCAGGCCATGTGCTCGACGAACCGTGTCTTGCCGCAGCCGGTGGGGCCCTTCAGCATCACCGCCAGACCGCGGGAGTGGCATTGCTGGAAGATCGTGTGCTCGTCCCCGGCCGGCAGGTAGTACGGCTCGCGGTCCGGTGGCACCCAGGCTGTCACGCCGGTGCAGGCGTCACCACCGGCCGCAGCCCCGGCTTCTGGCCGTCATCCACCTCGAAGCGCGGCGCATGGCGGAAGAAGTCGTAAATGAACAGGCCCACGCCGATGGTGAAGATCGACCCGGTGATCACGAGCATCACGAAGTGCACCTGTATCTTCAGTTGGGCGTCCAGGTAACCCATGCCGAGAATGCGCTCCAGGTAGACCTGAGCGATGCCCGCGGTGGCGAAGGACAGCGTCATGCCGAACATGCCGCCGATCTGCAGCCAGAACGACCAGTAGCCGATGCTGCTGCCCTGCTCGGACCTTCCGGGCGTCATCGCCGGCAGCGCGAAGCTGATCATCGCCAGCGTGATCATCGCGTACGCACCGTAGAACGCGGCGTGGCCATGCATCGCGGTGATCAGCGTGCCATGGGTCCACTTGTTGACGTCCGGGAAGGTGTGGGCCAGCCCCAGCAGGCCCGCGCCGAACAGGGTGAACACGGCGCTGCCCAGCGTCCAGTGCAGCGCCAGCGTGTTGGGGTGCGACATGCCCGAGCGACGCATCGCAGAGTAGGCGTAGATCGCCATACCCACCAGTGCCAACGGCTCCAGCGCGCTGAAGATGCCGCCGATCGGCAGCCAGTACGCTGGCACGCCGACCCAGTAGTAGTGGTGCGCCGTGCCGAGGATGCCGGCGATGAAAACAAGGCCGACGATCACGTACAGCCATTTTTCCATCACCTCGCGGTCAGCACCCGAAAGGCGGATCAGCAGATAGGCCAGGAACCCGCCCTGGATCATTTCCCACACGCCTTCGACCCACAGATGGATGGTCCACCAGCGGTAGAAGATGGCCACCGTGTAGTTTTCGTATTCCAGCAGGGCCGGCAGGTAGAGCACTGCGGCCAGTCCCAGGCCCAGCATCAGAACACCTTCGGTCGTGGTGAAGCGTTTCGACTTCCAGATCGTCGTGCCGATGTTGTAGAGAAACAGCAGCATGCAGATTACGATGACGATCTTGTGAGGCAATGGCTGCTCAAGCAGTTTGTTGCCGGTGCCGTAGCGGAACAGGTAGCCCACCACCGCGGTCACGCCCATCAGGGTCCACAGCACCAGTTGCACATAGGCGAGCCTGACGCTGTACAACTCGGTGCGCGATTCGTCCGGCACCATCCAGTAGGTCGCGCCCATGAAGCCGGTCAGCACCCACACGATCAGCAAGTTGGTGTGGATGACCTTCGTCACATCGAAGGGCAGGATGTAGAGCAGCGGATCCGGGCCGAGGTATTTGGCGGCTGACAGCAGGCCGAACACGAGCTGCAGACCGAACAGCACCATCGCGACGGCGAAGTACCAGTAAGCAACCGATTGAGACCTGTAGCGCATGGGGGAATCCTTGAAACGGGCGCCGGACTACTTGAAGGTCGTCAAGTAGGCGACCAGGTGGACGATCTGGTCGGAGCTCAGATCCTTGCCGTAGGTTGCCGGCATGAACGACACCCCGCTCGCCGAATACATGGCACCGGCGACCGTGTGCGCACTGGGCTGAGTGATGGATTCGCTCAGGTACCCGGCTGCATCCTTCGCCTGGCCCTTGTAGTCGGGCGATGCGATCGTTTGCTGTGCGCGTGT